>JAKACF010000027.1 GCA_021821585.1 Actinomycetes bacterium | reverse complement strand
GGCCTCCAAGGTCCTCTCCGGCTTCCTCGCCGAGGCGGCCGCCGGCGGCGCCACGGGGCTCCTCGCCGACCCGTTCTCGGAGTGGCGGGACCCCGGCCGCGAGGTGGGGACGGTGCTGCGGGCCGACCCCGACGAGGTGGTGGAGGCCCTCGCCTGCCTCCCGCCGGCCGACCCGGCCTGGAGCGCCTCGTGGGCGGCCGCCGAGATGGCCGCCCAGGCAGCCATCTCGGACTTCCTCGACGAGCGCTTCAGGGAGGGCGACCTCACCGAGCCCTTCGTCGCCCGCCGCCTTGCGGGGACGGCCGGCCTGTCGACCCTCGTCGTCTCCTCCTCCATGCCGGTGCGCGACCTCGAGTGGTTCGCCGCCCCGGCCGCGGGCTTCCCCCGCGTCCTTGCCAACCGGGGGGCGAACGGCATCGACGGGGTCGTCTCGACGACGCTCGGCGTCGCCCTCTCCGAGGCGGCGGCCAGCCGTGGCGGCGTCGCCGGCCTCGTCGGCGACCTCGCCTTCCTCCACGACCTGACGGCCCTCTTGCAGGGGGGCGCCGGGTCGCCGCCGGCGGCGGCAGGCCTCGTCGTCGTCGACAACGCCGGCGGCGGCATCTTCTCCCACCTGCCCCAGGCGCGGACTCTCCCGGAGCCGACCTTCGAGCGGCTCTTCGCCACGCCGCAGGCGGCCGATCCGCTGGCGCTCGCCAGGGCCGCCGGCTGGGAGGCCTCCGAGGCGACCTCGCCCTCCGATCTCGACGCCCTCCTCCCCGGCCTCCTCGAGACCGTGGCCGCGGGCCGCCCGGCCGTCCTCGTCTGCCGGACGGACAGGCGCCGCTCGCCCGCCGTCCACGACGGTCTCGTCCGGGCCGTCGAGGCGGCCCTGTCAGGCACCTGACAGGGCGGACGCACGCGGCCTCCCCGCACGAGGCCGACGGCGCCCGGCGCGCCGGCGGCAGAGCGCCAACCGGGCGACCCCGGGGCGCGGCGACCGCCCGATCCGGGGGACCCGAGCCCGCCCGCACGGTCCGTTCTCCGGCCCGCCCGAAGTGGCAGATCAGCGCAAGTATTTCGAGTGCTTTAGTAGCTAATCAGTAGTGAATCAGTCGTGAAAGGGGTCCGATTCGATGGATTCCCTTGCGGTACCCGTAGGTGGCTGCTTTAATTCGCAACCGTGCCCCCGCCGGCCGCCGCCATCGCCTCCACCCACGCCGCGCTCACCGAAGCACTCGGAGCCGGTGCAGGCGACCGCTGCCGGCATCGGGACCGTGACGAGCCCCGGTGCACGTCGAGCGGCCGAGCCGCCGGCACGCAGCGTTCCCGGGCCCGGCGTCCGGGCGCCCACCTCACCCGTGGGCGCCACCCCGCCTTTCCAACATGCAAGGAATACTGTACGGTGCACGGCTCCGGCCCCCGCCAGCGGTGAGCGTGCACCCTCACCCCATACACACCTGCCACCACCACACAAGCCCACGAGCGCTGTCGCGCAGGGCGCAGGGTTTCCGCCAGATCGACTGAGGAGGTCGAATGAGGATGGGACGGTCCAGCTCTCAGGAGCCGAGTTCGCAGCCGCGAGCAGAAAGGCGGCGCTTCCGCCGCCGCTTCGGCGTCGGCATGCTCCTCCCGGTCGCCGGCCTCGTGCTGGCGGCCTGCGCCGGCACGTCGACCCCGGCCGCCTCCACGGGCGCCGGTGCCAAACCCGTGCAGGGCGGCACGGTGAGCTACGCCATGGCGACGGGGGACGACTTCAGCTGGATCTGGCCGATGGAGAACCAGGCCAACTACGAGCCCTACGACCTCTGGGTCGAGAACCAGATGTGGCTGCCGCTCTACTACCCGGGGGGTCCGGGCACGACCGGGGTCAACTACGCCCTCTCGCTCGCCAACCCGCCGGTGTACTCGAACAACAACACCGCCGTCACCATCACCATGAAGAAGGGCTACAAGTGGTCCGACGGCCAGCCCGTCACCGCCAGCGACGTCCAGTTCTTCTTCCAGCTCGAGACAGCCGGGGCGAAGAACGGCAAGTACGCCCCCTACATCTCCGGTGAGATGCCGGACGACATCAAGAGCGTCTCCTACAACGGCCAGTACAGCTTCACGATCCACATGAACCGCTCGTACAACCCGGTGTGGTTCACCGGCAACCAGCTCTCCTGGATCTACGCCTTCCCCAAGCAGACCTGGGACAGGACGTGTGCTACCTGCCCGGCGGGTAACGCGGCTGCCACGCCCGCTGGTGCGAACAAGGTCTACAACTTCCTCTACGGCCAGTCCCAGAAGCTCTCGACCTATGCCACCAACCCCATCTGGCAGACGGTCGACGGCCCGTGGAAGCTGACCTCGTTCGACCCGACGACCTACCGGACGGTGCTGTCGGCGAACAAGGCCTACACCGGCCCGGACAAGCCGCACCTCGACACGCTGCAGATCTACTCGTTCAGCTCCGACACCGCCGAGCTCGACGCCATCCGGGCCGGCACGATCGACTTCGGCTGGCTGCCCTTCAGCGACGTGGCCGCCAAGCAGACCTACACGAGCCTCGGCTACACCTTCAAGCCCTGGTTCGCCTACTACAACGAGGCCGTCGAATTCGGCTACACGAGCAAGACCTGGGGCCCGCTCGTCCGCCAGCTCTACATCCGCCAGGCCATGCAGCACCTCGTCGACCAGCCGCTCTACATCAAGACGGCCGACCACGGCTACGCCCTGCCGGACTACGGGATCGTCCCGGCGACGAACAGCCCCTACACCGCTCCGGCGCTCAGGAAGGACCCGTACCCGTACTCGGTGTCGGCTGCCAAGCAGCTCCTCACCTCGCATGGGTGGACGGCCGGCTCGAACGGGGTCGACGTCTGCTCCCAGCCGGGCACCGGCTCCAACGAGTGCGGGGCGGGCATCACCAAGGGCGAGCCGCTCAGCATCATGCTGATGTACTCGACGGGCACGCCGTCCTGGCTCGCCCAGGTGGAGGCCTTCGCCACCGCCGCCAAGAGCGCCGGCATCCAGATCACGCTGAACGGCCAGACGACCAACACGATGTACTCCATCGCCGGTGTCTGCCCGCCCGGGCCGTGCAACTGGGGCATCGCCGCCTACGCCGGGTTCATGTGGGACTTCGGACAGAACACCCTCGTGCCGACCGGTGGCGAGGAGTTCGGCAAGGGCAACTACTGGGGCGGCGGCTACAACGACCCGAAGGCCAACGCCCTCATCGCCAAGGCCCACACGACCCAGGGACTGCAGGCGTTGTACGCTGACGAGACCTACCTCTCCCAGCAGGTGGCCTCCTTGTGGTTCCCCGTGCCGGCGCAGTCCCTCCTCCTTGTGAAGAACAACCTGAAGGGCTGGAACCCGCTCAACCCCTACAACTTCCCGATGCCGTCTCGGTGGTACTACGTCAAGTGACGTCGGGGCAGCAGGAAGGCGCTGAGGCGACGGAGGCGGTCGCGTGACCGGTTATTTCATCCGCAGGCTCTTGCAGTCGGTGATCGTGACCATCCTCGTCTCCATCGTCGTCTTCCTGCTGCTCCACGCACTGCCGGGAGGGCTCATCCGGGCCCAGCTCGGCCCCCGCGCCACGGCGCTGGCGGTGCACAACCTCACCGTCCAGGAGGGGCTCACCAAGCCGCTCCCGGTCCAGTACCTGATCTGGGCGTGGCACGTGCTGCAGGGGAACCTCGGCTACTCCTACAAGCTGAACCAGTCGGTGAGCTCGCTGCTGAGCGAGTACGTGCCGCGGACCCTGCTCCTCGTCGGCTCGGCGATGCTGCTCGCCCTGGCCGTCGCCGTCCCGATGGGGCTCTGGCAGGGGCGTCGGCGCAACCACGTCGACGACCACGTGCTGACGGGCACGATGATGGCGCTCTACTCGATGCCGAGCTTCTTCCTCGGCGTCATCCTGATCGTGCTCCTCAACATCCAGGTGCACGCCTTCCCCTCGAGCGCCACGACCTACGGTCAGGTGCCATTCGGCCAGGACGTCGCCGACCTCGTCCTGCCGGTGCTCACCCTCTTCCTCGGGAACGTCACGTACTTCAGCCGGTACATGCGCTCGGCGACGATCGACAACCTGCTCGAGGACTACGTCCGGACCGCCAGGGCCAAGGGCGTCTCGCAGCGCCGCGTGATCTACAAGCACGTGCTGCGCAACTCGATCGCGAGCACCGTCACGATGGTGGGGCTCACCTTCCCCTACATCATCTCGGGTTCGCTCGTGATCGAGGCGCTCTTCAACTACCCCGGCGTGGGCCTGTTGTTCTGGAACGCCGCCCAGACCCGTGACTACCCGATCCTGCTCGGTGTGATCCTCGTGGTCACCCTCGCCACGATCCTCGGCAACTTCTTCGCCGACCTCGCCTACGCCGTCATCGACCCGAGGGTCCGGTACTCATGAACGACTCCTCGACGCCCTCGCCCCTCGATGTCACCTCGTCGGCCGACGAGGGCGACGTCCTGCTCGTCGAACCGGTCCACACGGGCTCGCCGACCCAGGACGCCCTCTCGGACTTCCGGGTCACCGATGCAGGCGAGATCCTGCAGACGACGCCCCCGTGGCGGGCCGCCCTGGCGATCTTCTTCGAGAACAAACCGGCGGTCATCAGCGTGATCGTCCTCGTGCTGATCACGCTGTTCTCCTTCGTCGGCCCGCTCTTGTACCACACGAACCAGATCGCCTCGAGCCTGCTCTACCAGAGCCACCCACCGGGGGCGAAGTTCCCGCTCGGGGCGACCCCGAACGGGCGCGACGAGCTCGGCCGGCTCATGGTGGGCGGCCAGAGCACCCTCGAGGTGGGCTTCGCCGTGGCGATCTTCGCCACCGGCTTCGGTGTCGTCTACGGCCTCGTCTCCGGCTACTTCGGGGGGATCGTCGACGCCGTCCTGATGAGGATCCTCGACGCCCTGTTGTCGATCCCGTTCCTCTTCTTCGTCGTGCTGCTGGCCTCGCTCGTCGTCCCGAACCTGCTGCTGCTCATCGTCGTCATCTCGGCGGTCAGCTGGCTGTCGACGGCCCGGCTCGTCCGGGGGGAGGCGCTCTCGCTGCGCACGCGCGACTACGTGAAGGCCGCCGAGGGCTTCGGGGCCAAGCGCGCCTGGATCCAGTTCCGCCACATCGCCCCGAACCTCCTCGGCGTGGTCATCGTGAACGGGACCTTGAAGGTGGCCGACGCCATCTTGATCTTCGCCTCGATCGGCTACCTCGGCCTCAGCGTGCCCCCGCCGGCCACCTCCTGGGGCGTGCTGCTCAGCGCCGGCATCAACAACCTCTTCGACGGCTACTGGTGGCAGCTCTGGCCGGCCGGGGCCCTCATCGTGATCACCGTGCTGGCTGCCGCCATCCTCGGCGACGGCCTGCGGGACGTCGTGGAGCGCCGTCTGCAGAAGCGCTGAGGGCCCGTCGGCGGCGTCCCGCTGGGTCCGCACGCCGCCCCGCCGGGCGGCTCAGACCCCGAAGCGCCGGGCGTCCTCTGCGGCGTAGCGGGCCACGACCGAGTCGGTGGTCGCCGTCTGCTCGATGGCCTCGACGAGACCGGCGAGGCGTCCGGCCGGCAGGGCGCAGGTCATCTCCTCGGCCCGCATGCCGGTGCGCGCCCGGCTGAGGGCGCAGCCGACGCTGGCGGCCGGACGCCCGTGCTCCTTCGCCAGGGCGACGATGTGGCACTGGGGCTTCCCCTCGATCGAGAGGTCGGGGATGGAGTCGGACAGCACCATCATCTGGCGACCGTTCACCCGGAGGAGGACGACGTCGGGCTCGGTGCCCGCCGGCACCTCTCCGAGGGGCCCGTAGGTGATCGACCCGGGCGCGCTCGTCACCGACGGGATGCCCGGCACCATCTCCGGGGTGACCCAGCCGCTCTCGAGCAGCGCCTTCACGTCGTCGTTGCCGGCGTCGAGCTCGGCGAAGCCGTGGGTGAAGCGCCCCACCGAGCAGTTGCCGTGGTCCTCGGAGACCGTCGAGAAGGGACCGCGCTGCGCCGCCTCCATCCAGAAGACGCAGGAGGCCGGGACGCGGCCCCGCCGGCCGTCGGCGGCGGGGGCGCTCATCGGCCCCTCGAAGGCCGGGACCCCTTCGGGGCGCGTCGGCCCGAAGGCGAGGAAGATCGGAGGGGCGGAGAGGTGGAGGGTCGAGCTGAGGCGCCCGGCGAGCTCGGCCCAGCCCGCAGAGGCACTCGTGGTGGCGGTCATGGCGGGTGACGCTACCCGTGCCGGGCGGCCCCGGCCGACGTGGCACCCTGGTCCCGTGAGCCACCGACCACGACCCGCTGCCCGGGTCGCCGCCAGTGCCGGCGCGCTCGCCGCCTCGGTCCTCCTCGCCGCCTGCGGCTACGGCGGCTCGTCGTCCTCGGCGCTGCGCCAGTGGGTCTCGCAGAACTCCTTCCTCTCGAACGAGCGCCAGGTGCTGGCGGACGCCCACAGCCTCCACCTGGCGGTCGAGAAGGGCTCCGCCCTCCAGCTCCGGACGGTCTGCGGAGGGCTCTCCTCGGACGCCGGCACCCTGTACGGGACCCTGCCGACCCCGAACCACCCGCTCACCGACGAGCTCGGCGCCTCGATGGTCGACTTCTTCCACGCGGCGGAGTCCTGCGCCGTCGCACCCTCGACGGGGGGGCGCGCGACGACGAGAGCCCTGTCCGACCTCCGCCGGGGCATGACCGAGCTCGCCTCGGCGCGCCGCACGCTCGCCTCGTTCGGGATCAGGTCGCCCGAGCCGCCCCGGGGATAGCGTGAGCCCGATGAGCCACGGGGACCTGGTCGGACCGTTCCCCGAGGGTGCCGACCCGGAGGAGTACGACCGGCTGCGGCGCCGTGTGCTCTGGCAGCTGCCGATGGGCCTCTACCTGCTCGGCACCTCGAGCGGCGAGGCGAAGAACCTCATGACCCTCAACTGGGCGATGCAGGTCTCGGCCCGCCCGAAGCAGGTGGCCGTCTCGGTCGAGTCCTCGGCGGTGTCCCACGACCTCCTCGCCGAGGGCGGCTGCTTCGCCCTCTCGCTCGTCGACCGGGAGGACCGCGCCCTCGCCCGCAAGTTCGTGAAGCCGGCGGCCCACGACGCCGCCTCGCGCAGGCTGAACGGCGTCGCCTACGAGACGGCCGCCACCGGGGCGCCGATCCTGGCGGCCGCCGTCGGCTGGCTCGACTGCGAGGTACGTCAGCAGGTGAGCCTCGGAAGTCATACGCTGTTCGTCGGCGAGGTCGTCGCCGCCGGCGGCGGGCGGGACGCCGCGGTCCTCCGCATGGAGGACACACGTATGAGCTACGGCGGTTGAACGGCGGATGGACAGGGCGAGGGGATGAGCAGCACGGCGGGACCGAACACACTCCTTGACTCCCCGCGCGCCTTCGACGAGCTCGTCGAGGAGCTGTCGCTCGTCGAGGAGTACGCCATCGACACCGAGTTCCACCGGGAGCGGACGTACTACCCGCACCTGGCGCTCGTCCAGATCGCCTGGCGGGACGGGCTCGTCCTCGTCGACCCGCTGGCCGTCGACGTCTCCGGGCTGGCCAAGGTCTTCTCCTCCGGGGCGCTCGCCGTCCTGCACGCGGCCGACCAGGACCTCGAGGTCCTCGAGCGGGCCTGCGGGGCGCTCCCGGCCGAGATCTTCGACACCCAGCTGTGCGCCGGCTTCCTCGGCTACTCCTCGCCGTCGCTGTTGAGCCTCACCGAGGACCTCCTGCAGGTGCGCCTGCAGAAGGGCGACCAGCTGACCGACTGGATGCGCCGCCCCCTCTCCGCCGACCAGATGGCCTACGCCGCCGGCGACGTCTCGTCCCTGCTCGAGCTGCGGCGGCTCATCGGCGAGCGCCTCGAGGCGGTCGGCCGGAGTGAGTGGGCGAAGGAGGAGTGCGCCGTGCTCCTTGGAAAGGACCGCTCCGACACGGTCCCCGAGGAGGCATGGTGGCGGCTTCCCCACTCCCGCCAGCTGCGCGGAGCCGCTCGGGCGGTCGCCCAGGAGGTGGCGGCCTGGCGCGAGCGCCGCGCCCGGCGCCTCGACCTGCCCGTCCGCTTCGTCATCTCCGACCTGGCGGTCCTCTCGGTCGCCCAGCGGCCCCCCTCGAGCAGGGAGGACCTCCTGCGCACCCGCGGCGTGGACAGCCGCCACCTCGGTGGCTCGTCGGCCGACGAGCTGCTCGAGGCGGTCCGCCGCGGGCGTTCCCTCTCCCGCTCGGAGCTCCGCCTCCCCGCCCCGCTGCCGCTCGAGCGCCCGAACCGCCCGGTGATCTCGCTCGCCAGCGCCTATGTCGGCCAGCGGGCGGCCGAGCTCTCGATCGACCCGGCCATCCTCGCCACGCGGGCCGATCTCGTCGCCTTCTTCCAGTCGACGCCGTCCGGCCGCCTGGCGAGCGGGTGGCGGCACGGCCTGCTCGGGACGATGCTGAGCCGGCTGGCGGACGGCAAGGCCGCCCTCGCTTTCGACGGGGCCGGCGGGCTCGTCCTCGAAGAGCGCTCCGGGCGCCCGCTCACCCCCTGAGCCCGGGGCCGGGAGGGGGCCAGCTGCAGATGACGGCCTCCTCCGGGCCGAGCTCTCCGGGAAAGAGCCCTCCCGGCGAGGACCGCCCCGAGTCGCCGCCCGAGCAGGCCGCCACCTCGAGACCGTGCCCGAGGCTCACCTGGCGGGGGGAGCCGGCGAAGTTGACGAGCACGAGGCAGCGCTCGGCCCCCTCGGAGCGGGAGAAGGCGAGCACCTCGTCGTCGCCGGCCTCCTCGAGCACGAGGTCGCCCAGCCGGAGCGCCGGAGAGCGGCGCCGGAGGGCGGTGAGCTCGCGGTAGAGGGCGAGCATCGAGGCGGGGTCGGACGACTCGGTCTCGACGTCCAGGCGGTCGGCCTCCGGCGGGAAGGGCAGGAAGGGGGCGGCCCCCCGGAGCGACCAGCCGTGCTCGGGGGCGGGCGACCAGGGGATGGGCGCCCGGCAGCCGTCCCGGCCACCGGGGTCGAGGACGGCCTCGCCCTCGACCACGGCGTCCTCGAGGCCGAGCTCCTCGCCGGCGTAGAGGAAGACCGTGCCGCGCATGGCGAGCGAGAGGACAGCCGCCGCCCTCGCCCGGCGCATCGAGCCGCCGTAGCGGCTCCGGTGGCGGCTGGCGTCGTGGCTCGAGAGCACCCAGGTCGGCACGGCCCCGCGGGAGCCGAGGTGCTCCCCGATCTCGGTGAGCCGGCGCCGGAACGAGGAGGCCGAGAAGCGCGAGTACATGGGCGTGAAGTTGAAGGCCAGCTGCAGCTCGTCGCCCTCGCCGTAGTAGGGCGCCACCTTGGCGGTCTCGAGGAGGAAGACCTCGCCGAGGAGGAGCGGGGGCCGCGCCGCCCGGTCGGTGTGCCGGCGCAGGCGGCGCAGGATCTCATGGGTCGAGCGATCGTCGATCTGGGAGGAGTAGGGGATCGTGGCGCTGCCCGCCGGGGCGTCGGGCAGACCGTCCGGCTTGCCGAGGGCGTGGGCGACGTCGATCCGGAAGCCGTCCACCTCGTGGTCCAGCCAGAAGTCGAGCACCTCCTCCATCGCCTCGGCGACCGCAGCGTTGGCCCAGTTGAGGTCGGGCTGGCCCGGGAGGAAGAGGTGGAGGTACCACTGCCCGGTGGCGTCGTCGAAGGTCCACGCCGGCCCCTCCCCGAAGGCGCGCCGCCAGTTGTTGGGCGGCCTGGCGGGTTCGGAGTCGTCGCGGTCCCGCCAGATGTAGAAGTCCCGGTGGGCGCTCGCCGCCGACCTCCGGGCGTCGAGGAACCAGGGGTGCCGGTCGCTCGTGTGGTTCGGCACCCAGTCGACGAGGACCTTGAGCCCGAGGCCGTGGGCCTCGGCGACGAGGCGGTCGAAGCCGTCGAGGTCGCCGAAGAGGGGCGAGACGTCGCAGTAGTCCGAGACGTCGTAGCCGAGGTCGGCCATGGGGGAGGGATAGAACGGCGAGAGCCAGATGGCGTCCGCCCCGAGGGAGGCGACGTGGTCGAGGTGGCGGCGGATCCCCTCGAGGTCCCCCGCCCCCTCGACGAGGCGGTCGGCGAAGGGCTCGGCAGCCCGCTCGAGGCGTGCCCGGCGGCCGTCCGGGTCGGCCAGGCAGAAGCTGAGCGGGTAGATCTGGTAGACGACCGCCCCCTCCCACCACGGGCGCTCCGGCTGCTCGTCCGCCCCGGGCGGCACCTCGCTCAGGCGCCGTCGGCCGGGCGGGGGCGGAGGTCGACCCGGAGGGTGAGGACCCCGTCCTCGATCGCGCCCTCGGCGTCGCCCAGCATGGCGAAGTCCTGGAAGTCGAGCTGCATCTGGCGCATGATCTGCTGGCGCTCGGGGCCCTCGACCGGGGGCAGGCCGCGGCGGCGGACGGCGGCCGCGCGCTCCCGGAAGCGGTCGATCATCGCCTGGGGGTCGAACTCCTCGGCCATCGGCGCAACCCTAACGGGGCGGCCGCCCACCCGTCGCCCCGGTTGCGAGGGCGAGGGCGGCCTGCCTGGCGGTATGCTGATGGCCGCAGCACGAAGCCAGTGGCCCGAGATGCCTGACCGCGCATCGGACCAAGGGGCGCTGCGCGGTTCGGGGGCAGGATGCAGGCACCTGGGAGCGGCTCGTGAAGAAGGGACGTCACCGTCGATTTGAGGAGGCGCGGAGCCTCAAGCGCGCCTTCGAGGTCACCGCGGAGCCCTGCCCCGAGTGCGGGGCACCTCCCGACGAGCCGCACGCGTCCTGGTGCCTGCACGACTCCGACGAGCTCGAGGACGAGGAAGAAGAAGACCCGGCCTACTGAGCGGCCGTCCTCTTCACGGCGGGATGGGCGAGGCGCACCGGCCGGCTGCGGCGGGCCTCGAGATAGCGCCGGAGCTTCGTGTAGACCGCTTCGCCGCAGAGTGCCACGAGCTCGGCCCGCATGGTCTCGAAGACCGGGCGCCGGGAGGAGAAGGCCTCCGGCGCCTCGGTGCACCACCAGTGGAACTCCTCCCCTCCCGGCCCCCAGTCGCGGCGCGTCCACTCGGTGACCTTCGTGGTGACGTGCCCGTCGGCGGCGACCTCGTCGACGCGCCGGAGCGGTAGCTGCCAGCAGACATCCGGCTTCAGCTCGAGCGGCTCGACGCCCCGCTCGAGCGCCGCCCGGTGCAGGGCGCAGCCGGCGCCGCCCGGGAACCCCGGCCGGTTCAAGAAGATGCAGGCGCCCTCCACGAGCCGGGTGACGAGGTCCCCGTCGGAGTCCCGCCGGAGCACGCCGGACTTGCGCCTCCCCTTCTTGGCGAACTGCCACTGCTCGGCCGTGAGGGTGAGGGCGGCGGTCTCGACCCGCTCGGCGTCCTCCTCGCCGGTGAAGTGGGCGCCGTAGGAGCAGCACCCCTGCTCGAGGTCGGCGGCCGGGCCGGTGAGCACGCCCTGGCAGCCGTTGAGGAACAGGCAGGTCCACCCGCTCTCGAGGAAGGTCACGTCGAGGAGCCACGTGCGGTCCTCGTCGGGGTCCTCGAGGCTCAGCCACTCATGGGCGCCCTCGAGGCCGCCGACGGCCTCGGCGGCCGGCCGGCGCCGTGGTGCCGCCATCACCGGTTCCAGACGAGCTCGAGCTGAGCCCCGGTCGGCTCGGCGCAGCAGAACCACGCCTCGGAGAGGTGCGGCCGCTCGCCCTCGAGGGGGCTGCGCAGTGCAGGGTCGGGCCCGGGGGGCTCCCCGGCGAGCGGGGCGCCGGCGTCGCGGACGAGCCGCCAGAGCCCGGCGAAGGTCTCCTCTGGCGGGGCGTGCTCGGCGTCGGCCGCCTCGACGAGGCCGGCGAGGGCGGACTGCAGCTCGTCGAGGGCGGGCTCGGCGTGGCGCCAGGGGCGGCTCGTCGCCGGCGAGGCGACGCCCGAGGCGGCCCGGAGGGCGCCGGCGAGGACGGGGTCCGGGTCCTCGAGGAGGAGCGAGCCGTGGGGGAGGAGGAGGCGGATCGAGTACTGGACGGGGTCCGTGCTCGAGACGAGGTCCGCCCGGGCGCTGAACTCGAGGAGGGCGGCGACCGACTCGAGGGTGGTCCAGGGCGTGAACGGCAGCCAGGAGGGACGGACCTCCACCCCGGCCGCCCTCAGGATCGCGACCGCCTGCTCCTCCTCGGCGGCGACGTGCCCCTTGTCGAGGCGGGCCAGCACGGCGTCGTCTCTCGACTCGAAGGCCGAGACGACGAAGCTGAGGCCGAGGGCCGCCAGCTCCGGGACGAGCCGGCGGTGGCGGAGGAGGTGCTCGACCTTCACGGTGGCGTCGAAGCTCAGCGACGGGTGCCGGTCGTGCAGGGCGCCGGCGACGGCCATGGCGTGGGCGGGGCGGTTCAGGAAGTCGGGGTCGGAGAAGCTGACGTGCGACGCCCCCATCTCCACCACCTGGTCGATGTCGGCCAGCACGCTGTCGGCCGGGACGGCCCGCGAGCGCCCCTTGTAGACCGCCGCCACGGGGCAGTGCCGGCAGCGGTGGTTGCAGCCGCGGGAGGCCTCGACGCTGGCGGCCGGACCGCTCCGGCCCCCTCCCGAGTAGCTGGCGTAGCGCCCGAGGGCCGGGAGCAGCTCCCGCCGCGGCGGCGGCGTGGGCTCGAGCACGGGTCGCCCGAGCTCGACGACGACCTCGGGCCTTCCTTCGGCGACCGGCCGGGCGGCTGCCAGCCAGGCGACCACGGCGTCCCCGCTCTCGCCGGCGACGAGCAGGTCGCCGGCGCCGAGCAGGGGATGGGAGGCGAGCGCCGGCGCGTACAGCCCGACGAAGCCGAGGCGCGGCCGCCGCCCCTCCGCCACGATGGCGGCGGCCGCCTCGAGGGCGAGCTCGGTAGCGGTGTGCATGGGGACCGAGAAGACGACCGCCTCGACAGGAGAGGCCGAGGAGAGGGCGAAGCCCCCGAGGGAGAGGTCGGCGACGGTCACCTCGTGCCGGGCCCGAGCGACCACGCCGGCGAGGGACGCCAGGCCGGCGGGCTGGTGGCCGAGCTCGTAGGTGGAGAGGAGGAGGACCTTCACCGGGGCAGGATAACCGTGGCGCCCGGCCCGGCCTCGTCGATCTCGACCTCGAGGGCGTCCCGGGCGGCCCGCAGCGCCGTCTCGACGAGCTCCCGCTCGGGCGCCGCCGCGAAGACGAAGCCGAGGTAGCGGTCGCCCTCGGGGAGGGCCCTCACGACCCGGCCCTCGGGGACCGTCACCTCGACGCCGGTGACGTGGCGGAGGCGCCGCACCTCCTCGGTGTGGTGGACGCGGCGGAGCACGCCCGTTCGCGGGATCGGGATCATGAGGACCCCGGCCGGGCCCGCCAGGCGGGGCTCGGGGCCGGCGAGGCCGATCGCCCGGGCGAGGATCAGCTCCTCCAGGCTGGCGCCGCCCGGGAGGGCGAGCGCCTTCGAGCAGCGGCCGCCGATGGTCCGGGCCGCCAGCTCGAGGACCCTCGCCTCGCCGCGGCGGGGGACCCTCAGCTCGGCGTGCACCGGGCCGTCGGTGAGCCCGAGCGCCGCCACCGCCCGTCGGGCCGCCTCCTCGACGGCGGCGGCCGACTCGTCGTCGAGGGCGGTCGGAGCCACGTAGATCGTCTCCTCGAAGTACGGTCCCTCGAGCGGCTCCGGCTTGTCGAAGACGGCGACGACGTCGAGCTCTCCCCCCGACAGCACCCCCTCGAGGGCCACCTCGGGGCCGCCGACGAAGCGCTCGACCACGAGCGGGGCCCGGGGCGGCTCGCCCTCGTCCGCCAGGATGGCGCGGACCCGCTCGGCCGCCCGGGCGGCCTCGGGCGGGGAGTCCGCCCGGATGACCCCCCGCGAGCCCGAGAGCGAGCAGGCCTTCACGACGACGGGCGGGCCGAGCAGCGAGGCGGCGTCCGCCACCCCGGCCGGCGACCCGGGCTCGACGATGACGAAGTCCGGCTGGGGGACGCCGGCCGCCTCGAGGGCGCGGCGCATGCCGGCCTTGTCGCGGGTGAGCCGGACGGCGCCGACCGGGTTGTGGCGGAGCCCGAGCCGGTCGGCGGCGAGGGCGGCGGCGAGCAGGCCCTGGTCGTCGACGGCGACGACGGCGTCGAGGTGGATGCGCCCGGCATGGGCGACGATCGCCTCGGCGGCGGCGGCCGGGTCCTCGATGGGCACCTCGAGGAAGCGGTCACCCATCTGCCTGGCGAGCGCCTGGGTCCGCTCGGAGGCCGTGACGACCTCGAGGCCGAGGCGGGCGGCGGCTGCCAGGTACTCCTCTGCCCGGTAGGTGCCCGTCGGCAGGATCAACAGGGCGGTCGCCACCTCGACATGATGCACCCGCCGGCGGGCGGCTCCGGCCGGGACGGCGCCGGCCGCGACGGGTTAGCCTTGGGCCATGGCCGAAGCCGGCGTGCTCAGAGTGTCAGATGCCGCCCGGGAGATGGTGCTCGCCATCCGGGGCAACGAGGAGAGCCCGGAGTCGCTCGCCCTCTTCCTCGAGATCAACGGGACGGCGAACGGCGCCTACACCTACGACATGTGGTTCCAGCAGGCCTCCGACGCCTCGCCGGGCGACGCCGTCACCGAGGACGGCGGCCTCAGCGTCGTCGTCGTCTCGAGCAGCGTCGACCGCATGCAGGGCGCCACCTTGGACGTCGGGGAGAACAACGGCGAGACCGGGCTCGTCATGCTGAACCCGAACACCCCGCCCGGCTCGCGCCCGGCGCCCGAGAGCGACCTGTCGGACCCGATCTCCCAGCGGATCCTGAAGATCCTCGAGGAGGAGGTCAACCCCCAGATCGCCATGCACGGCGGCTTCGCCGACCTCGTCGCCTACGAGGAGGGGACGGCCTACGTCCGCATGCTCGGTGGCTGCCAGGGCTGCGGCCTCGCCTCGGTCACCTTGAGCCAGGGCATCTCGGTCGCCATCCAGGAGGCCGTCCCGGAGGTGACCTCCGTCGTCGACGTGACGGACCACGCCTCGGGCACGAACCCCTACTACGAGTCGGCCAAGAAGTAGCCGCTCGGGCGGCGGAGGAAGAAGCAGCCTCAGGCGGAGAGGACGGCCCCCTCAGGCGAGGAAGCGGTCGAACCACTCGAGCGTCCGCTCCCAGGCGTCGCGGGCGGACGGCTCGTGGTAGGAGTCCCGGCGGTCGCAGTGGAAGCCGTGGCCGGCACCGGGGTAGCGGACGATCTCGGTCTCGACCGGGGCGTCGGCGAGGAGGCGGCGGAGCTCCTCGACCTCCTCGACGGGGATCGAGGCGTCCTCGTCGCCGAAGAGCCCGAGCCACGGCGTCTGGAGCTCGCCGGCCCGCTGGCCGAGCGGCCGGAGCCGCTCGGAGCGGCCCTTCAGGATCCCGCCGCCGTAGAAGCCGACCGCCGCCCCGAGGCGGCGCTCGACCGCCGCCAGGAAGCTCACCCGGCCGCCCATGCAGAAGCCGACGAGCCCGGTCCGCTCAGGGGTGAAGCCCGCCCCCGAGACGTGCTCCAGGGTGGCGTCGAGGTCGACGAGGATGCCCTCGTCGCTCATGGCTGCGAAGTGCGGGGCGACGAGGTCGTAGCGGTCGTAGGAGATGGTGCCGCCGCCGCTGCGGTGGAACAGGTGGGGCGCCACGGCGTGGTAGCCGGCCGCCGCGAAGCGCCGCGTGACGTCCTCGATGTGATCGTTCACGCCGAAGGCCTCCTGGATGACGATGACCGCCCGGCGGGACTCGCCGCCTTTCGCCTCGACCTCGTAGAGCGCCATCGGCCCGTCGGTCGTCGTGAGCTCGATCGTGCGGGTGGCGCCGACCTCGTCTTCTCCTGCCACGGGACCTCCCTTCTCGCGGGGCGAGGCTAGTGGCCCCTGGCGGGCGGCCCTCCGCCGCCGAAGTACCGTTGGGCCATGTTGCGCTTCCTCACCGCCGGCGAGTCGCACGGGAAAGGCCTCGTCGTCGTCGTGGAGGGGCTGCCGGCCGGCCTCCCGGTGACGGCCGAGCAGGTCCGCCACGAGCTCGCCCGGCGCCGCCTCGGCTACGGCCGCGGGCCGAGGATGCGCTTCGAGCAGGACGAGGTGACCCTCCTCGGCGGCGTCCGCCACGGCCGGACGCTCGGCTCGCCCGTGGCGGTCGAGATCGCCAACAGCGAGTGGCCGAAGTGGGCCGAGGAGATGTCGCCCGCCCCCGGCCGGCCCGCCGCGCCGCTCACGGCGCCACGCCCGGGGCACGCCGATCTTGCGGGCATGCAGAAGTACGGCTTCTCTGACGCGAGGGACGTCCTCGAGCGGGCCTCGGCCCGCGAGACGGCCGCCCGCGTGGCGGCCGGCGCGTTCGCGAAGGCGCTCGTGGCCGAAATCGGGATCGCCGTCGTGAGCCACGTCGTCGCCATCGGCACCGCCCGGGTCGAGGGCTTCCTCCGGCCCGGGCCGGGGGACCTCGACCGGATCGACGCCTCGCCGGTGCGCTGTCTCGACCCGGTCGCCGAGGAGCAGATGGTGGCCGAGGTGAAGGCGGCAGCCAAGGCCGGCGACTCGCTCGGGGGGACGGCCGAGGTGCTCGCCCACGGCGTCCCCGTCGGCCTCGGCAGCCACGTCCACTTCGACCGCAAGCTCGACGGCCTCCTCGCCCAGGCGGTCATGTCGATCCAGGCGGTGAAGGCGGTCGAGATCGGCGACGCCATCGCCGTCTCGACCCGCCGCGGATCGGAGGCCCACGACGCCATCTACTACGACCCGGCGACGGGCGAGTACCTGAGGCGGACCGACCGTGCCGGCGGCATCGAGGGCGGGATCTCGATCGGCGGCCTCGTCTGGCTGCGGGCCGCCATGAAGCCGCTCGCCACGCTGAACCGCCCGGTCCTCGAGACCGTCGACACCGCCTCGAAGGAGCCGACGATCTCGTTCAAGGAGAGGACCGACGTCATGGCCGTGCCGGCCATGGGCGTCGTGGCCGAGTCGATGGTCGCCATCGTCCTCGCCTCCGAGGCGCTGCGGAAGTTCGGCGGCGAC
>JAKACF010000026.1 GCA_021821585.1 Actinomycetes bacterium | reverse complement strand
TCCTCGTCCTCACCCACATCGGGCAGAGCACGGAGGCGCCGACGGCGCCGCCGGCGAGCTCGAGCTCCATCGACAGGGACTCGCTCAGGGCGACGACGGCGTGCTTGCTGGCGGTGTAGGGCCCCATGTAGGGGACGGCGACGAGCCCGGCGGCCGAGGCGGTGTTCACCACGTGCCCCTCGCCCTGCTCGAGGAGGAGGGGGACGAAGGAGCGGATCCCGTGGACGACCCCGAGCAGGTTCACGCCGAGGACCCACTGCCAGGTCTCGACGGGGATCTCCCACATCGCGCCGCCGCCGCCGACGCCCGCGTTGTTGCAGACGACGTGGACGGCGCCGAAGGCGGCCAGCGCCTCCTCCCGCAGGTGGTCGACCGAGGCGGGGTCCGAGACGTCGCAGACGACGGCCCGGACCCGGGCCCCCTGTCCGGCGAGGTCGTCGGTGGCACGGGCGAGCGCCCCGGCCTCGACGTCGCCGAGCACGACCTGCATGCCCTCTCCGGAGAAGGCCCGGGCGAGGGCGAGGCCGATGCCGCTCGCAGCTCCGGTGACGACGGCGGTCTTGCCGCTCAGCTGCTCCATGCCGGCATTCTTCCAGCAGCTGCAAGACTGGGGCGAAATGACGAAGATCTCAGAGATCCTCCCCGGGAGGCGTTCCGTCTCGATCGAGCTGTGGCCGCCCCGCACGAGTGCTGCCGAGGAGCGGCTCGAGGCGGCCCTCGCCGAGCTCGACACCGCCATCCACCCCACCTTCTGCTCCATCACCTACGGGGCGGGCGGATCGACGCGCGAGCGCACCCACGAGCTCGTGGTCCGCCTCGAGGCGGCCGGCAGGTGCGTCCCGATGGCCCACCTCGTCTGCGCGGCCCACTCCCGCGCCGAGCTCGCCGAGATCCTCGGGCGCTACCGGGCGGCCGGGATCGAGAACGTCCTCGCCCTGCGGGGCGATCCTCCGCTCGACACCCCGGTCGAGCTCGCCACCGGCGAGCTCGTGCACGCCGTGGAGCTCGTCGAGCTGGCCAAGTCCGTCGGCGACTTCTGCGTCGCGGTCGCCGCCCACCCCGAAGGCCACCCCGACTCGCCGGACCGCGAGAGCGACCGCCGCCGCCTCGCCGAGAAGCTGGCCATCGCCGACTTCGCCATCACCCAGTTCTTCTTCCGCGTCGAGGACTACCTCTCCCTCGTCGACGACCTCTCGGCTCGGGGGCTCTCCAAGCCGGTGATCCCCGGGATCCAGCCGATCACCAATCCCCGGACCCTCGTCAAGATGGCGGAGATGTCGGGCTGTGCCGTCCCAGAGGAGCTCGCCGCAAGGATCGACGCGGTCGCCGACCGTCCCGAGGAGGTCCGCAAGATCGGCGTCGAGGTCGCCACCGACCTCGGCGCCCAGCTCCTCGAGCAGGGGGCGCCCGGCCTGCACTTCTACACGATGAACGTCGCCGCCGCGACCGTCGAGGTCTGCCAGAACCTCGGGATCGGCGTCCGCTGAGAGTCAGGCGATCCTGACGCGCTCGAGCAGCTGGCTCGAGCGGCCGGCCACGACCGCCACGCACTGGTGCTCGCTCGGGCAGCTCACCGACGATCCGGTCGACAGGGCGGTGCCGCCCGACCCGGTGAGGGACAGGAAGGACCAGCCGAGGCCGCCGTCGCTCGTGCGGAGCAGGCCGGCGGCGCCCCCGACGACGGCCGGGGCCCAGCAGCGGAGGTGGACGCAGCGGGGCGCCGCCCGGAGCACGCCGCCCGGGCCGGGGACGGTGAGGACCCTGACACGCCGGGCAACGCCCGGGAGGACGCCGAGCGAGGTCCCCGTGGCGCCGCTCGCCTCGAGGGAGCAGTCGCCGCGCTCGTCGCAGCCGAGCGACTCGAGGCGGTCGCGGCCGGGGAGCACGGGCCGCACGAGGTGCCAGGACCGGCCGCCGTCGCGGGTTCGCACGAGGCTCGTGCTCCCGCCGCGGGCGACGGCCATCAGGCAGTCGCGCGGGCTCCAGCACGCAGCCAGCTCGTCGGTCCGGGAGCCGGCGAGCCAGGGTGGCCCCTCGATGCGCCGCCAGTGCCGGCCTCCGTTCACGGTGAGCGCGAGCCCGGGTCGGCCCCCCGTCCCGACCGCCAGCGCGCACAGGCGCCTCGTCGTGCAGAACTCGCCGCTCGCAGCCCCGGAGCCGGCTGGCTCGGGCAGGGTGACGGCACCACCGGACGCAGGCCAGCCCTCGAGCGCCGGGCGGCCCGGCCGCCCGCTCCCGCCGCCGCCCGCCGGGCGCTCGTCCGACCAGCAGAGCCCGCCCGAGCAACCGAGGGAGGCCACGACGGGGAGCCGTCCGGAGCCGGGGAGGGCGACCCGCCGGAGCCCGCGCCCGCCGGGAGCGGGGTCGAAGGTGGCGAGGAAGCTGCTCCCGCGGGCGCCGACGAGGCAGCTCCGCACCGAGGCGCAGCTGACGCCGGCGGACGGGCCGCCACCTGGCAGCCGGCCGATGCGCAACAGGGCCGGATGCGTGCCGCCGGCCGCCATGAGCGCCCGGGCCGGCCCTGTGGCGAGCCCGGTGCGGGCGGGCGAGGCGGTGCTCCAGGAGACCACGCAGCTCGCGCCCGCCGACGGCGGCGAGCAGGAGATGGCGCGGACGTCGACGTCGCGGACGGGGAGCAGCCGGTCGGCCTGCGCCCAGGCGAAGCTCCGGCCCGCATCGGTCGTGACGAGCAGCTTCCAGCCTCCCCAGGCGAGGACGCAGTCCTCCGGCGAGGAACATGCGAGGGCGGGCGGGACGGTCGTGTCCTTGGCGACGGCGACCGGAAGTCGTGTCGAGACGGTGGACCACCTCGCCCCGGCGTCGGCCGAGCGGTAGAGCGACCCATACGGGGCGAGGCGGTGCGCCCCCTTCGAGGCGGGAGCGGCGACGGCGTAGCAGACGCTCCGTCCGGCGCAGGTGAGCCCTGCCGGCTCCATCTCCGAGACGCCCGTCGGACCCGGGAGGGGCTCGTCGACTCGGCGCCAGCTGCCGGCGAAGTCGGTCGAGCGGACGAGGGCGCCGACGGCTCCGGCGCGGCCGGGGCGACCGGTCGTCCCGCCCATGAGGCAGATGTCGGCCGTCGGGCAGGTGAGCGTCGTGGCGGTCGCGAGGCCGGGGGAGCGGGACCCGGCGGCGAAGTGCCGGCCCCCGTCGGTCGTGACCGCCACCTCGACCTCGCCGGCCGAGAAGAGGCCGCCCTCTCCGGCGACGACGCAGCGGCTCGGGGAGGGGCAGGCCATGGCGGTCAGGCTGTCGAGGCCGGGAGGGAGCACCGCCCGGTGCCAGCGGGCGCCCTCGTCGTGCGTCTCGTCGAGCACGGGGCGACCGGCGGCGCTGCCGCCGAGGTAGCAGACCGAGGCGCTCGCGCACGTGAGCAGGCTGACGCTGAGCGGGGAGGCGCCCGGGGGGAGGCGCTCGGCCCGCCACGACGAGCCGCCGTCGGTCGTCGCCAGCAGCACGAGTGTCGTGCCGACGAGCCCGAGGGCGAGGCAGTGGCCCCGGGCGCCGCAGGCGACCGGGCCGGTCGGCTGGACGGGGTCGGGCAGGGTGCCGACCGCGGTCGCACTGGCCGTGGTCGTGGCCGCCGGGATGCCGAGGGCTCCGGCGGCTCGAGTCGCCGGAGGGTTCGCCTTCCGAGGGCCCGTCGGAGACGGGGTCGCCGGCCCCGACGTGATCGGAGCGGCGATCCGCCGCGGCGGAGCCGGCAGGCGCGAGGTGATGAGGCCGGCGACGGTGCCGATGACCGCGGCGGTCACGAGGATGGCGAGGGCCACCTTCGCCCACTCCCGCCCGAGCGGCGTCTCGCTCGGGCGGAGGAGGCGCCGCCTCACGGGACTCCCCCGCCGGCCGGCGTTTCGGCCCGCGGGGCTGCCGCCTGGGCGGAAAGGGTGAGCCCGGCGGCACGGCTGCGCCGGGGTCGCTCTCCCGCCCGGGGCACGACCATCTCTGTCAGGACTCCGACCTTCCTCGACATGACGGGCTAGCGCGCCGAGCGTACCGTGACCGTCCCGGCCGACCTGCCGGCAGGGGTCGCGGCGACCCCGGCGCGGCGATTGTGGGTCGGGCCGGAGGCGCCACTAGTGTCGAAATCGTGAGCGACAATTCCACTTCCGCCGCCTCGGGCGGCCCGCTGCACGTCACCGTCACGGGAGCAGCCGGGCAGATCGGCTACTCCCTGCTCTTCAGGATCGCCTCCGGGGCCGTGTTCGGCCCGGACCAGCCGGTCGTCCTCCACCTTCTCGAGATCGAGCCGGCCATGAAGGCTCTCGAGGGGGTCGTCATGGAGCTCGACGACTGCGCCTTCCCGCTGCTGAGCGACATCGTCGCCACTTCGGAGCTGAAGACCGCCTTCGACGGCACCTCCTGGGCGCTCCTCGTCGGCTCGGTGCCCCGCAAGGCGGGGATGGAGCGCAAGGACCTGCTCGGCATCAACGGCTCCATCTTCAAGCCCCAGGGTCGGGCGATCGCCGAGCACGCCGCCTCCGACGTCCGCGTGCTCGTCGTCGGCAACCCGTGCAACACCAACTGCCTCATCGCAAGGTCGAACGCCCCCGAGGTGCCGGCGGAGCGGTTCTTCGCCATGACCCGCCTGGACGAGAACCGGGCGAAGACCCAGCTCGCGAGGAGAGCAGGCGTGCCGGTGTCGCAGGTCACGAACATGGCGATCTGGGGCAACCACTCCTCGACCCAGTTCCCCGACTTCGAGAACGCCCTCATCGGCGGCCGGAGAGCCCCCGAGGTCATCGGGGACGACTCCTTCCTCCAGGGCGAGTTCCTCGCCACGGTGCAGAAGCGGGGCGCCGCCATCATCGACGCCCGTGGTGCGTCGTCGGCCGCCTCGGCTGCCAACGCCGCCATCGACGCCGTGGTGAGCGCCCGGACGGCCACCCCCGAGGGGGACTGGACCTCGCTCGCCGTCGTGTCGCGCGGGGAGTACGGCGTGCCCGAGGGGCTGCAGTTCGGCTTCCCGGTGCGGGCGGACGGCAAGGGCGGGTGGAGCGTGGTCGAGGGGATCGAGCACTCCGACTTCGCTGCCGAGCGCATCCGCCTCACGACCGAGGAGCTGCTCGAGGAGCGTGCCGACGTCGCCGACCTGATCGGGTCCTGAGGCGCCGGCGGGCGCTCAGGTCCGGCGCGCCAGGAGGGTGACGGCGTCGTAGACGACGTCGACGCGGCCGCCGTTGGCGGCGACGATCTCCCGGACCGCCCCGAAGAGCTGCCGGCGGGTCTCCGGTTCCAGCATCCGGTGGTCGGAGTGCGTCTCGAGGACAGCCAGCCACTCCTCGGTGCTGTGGCGCGAGGACCAGGTGACCGACTCCGACCGCACCGGCGTGAAGCAGCCCGTGGCCTCGAGCTCGACGCGGTACCGCTGGCGTGCCTCCTCGGTGAGCCCGGCGGAGTACGGCTGCGGCGAGGTCGGCGAGGCGGGCCCGCCGCCGTTCCCCCACCTCGGCAGGATCGAGCGGTAGGCGGCGCCGAGCTCGCTGCGGAGCGGCTCGTCATGGGGCCGGGCGACGTTCCAGACGAGGGCGAGGGTGCCACCGGGCCGCAGGACCGCCGCCGCCGCGCCCGCCCGGCGTGCTGGCGCGAGCCAGTGCCAGCACTGGGCGGCGAGGAGCAGCGAGAAGCGGCCGCTCAGCTCACCGGCCGCGACGTCCTCGAAGCCGCTCACGACCACCGACGACGACAGGCCCGGGAGGCGGGCGAGGTGGCCGGAGAGGACGGCCGCCATCTCCGCGTCCGGCTCGACGCAGGTGAGGCTCCAGCCCGCCTCCGCCGCCCTCTCTGCGTAGCCCATCGTCGCCTTGCCGGTGCCGGCTCCGCACTCGAGGAGGCGAACCCGGTGGCCGGGTGCGAGGGCGGCGTAGGAGAAGATGCGCTCGAACAGCTCGTCGGGGTAACCGGGTCTCACGCGGTCGTAGGTCGCCGCGACCTCCCCGAAGACGAGCCGCTGTTCCCGGCCGGGCCCCTCGGCGGTGCCCGGGGCGAGAGGTGTGCTCAGGCGAACTTCAGATCGAGGCCGAGCCGCTGAAGGTAGGCGAGCCGGCGCTGGGCGCAGACCGCCCACTGGCTCAGATCCGCCTCGAAGTGATGTCGGTCCCCGTCCTCGTAGGCATGCTCGAGCTCGTCGAAGGCTGCATCTTCCTGATCGAGCAGCTCCCTGTAGTGCTGGAGAACGTGGTCGTCGATCACTCCGGTGAGGGTCATAGCCGCTCCTTCCGTGGAAGCCGAGTTGTTCGCAGACTACCTGCTCAGCCTGTGAACGGGTGAGGACACCGATGACAGTTCCGTGACGAGCGCGCTAGCTGGATCCCTCCTCCTCCTGCAGGCGCCTCAGCCCCGCACCGAGCGCCTCGAGCAGCTCGCCGGCGGCGACGAGGCGGCCGGCGTCGCCGCGCAGCGTGATCTCGCCCGCCTCGAGAAGCTCGGCCGCCGTCGCCTCGCCCGAGGCGAGGGCGCGGGCCGCCTCGTAGCTCTCGACCAGGACCACCTCGGCGTCGTCGAGGGAGTGCTCGAGACGGGGCGACGAGCCGGCTTCGAGCGCGATCGTCCAGCTGCGCCGCTCGCCGTCGTGGTCCGTCACGAGCTGGCCGAGCCGGAACGAGGCGTCCCCGGGAAGCGGCGGAACCGACGCCAGGGCGGCGGAGAGCTCCCCGAACCACTCCTCTGACAGGAAGGCCGCCTGCATGTCTCCTAGGCGGGCCCGTCGGCGTTGTGGTGGGCGCCGGCGGCCTGGCCCTGCCCGGCCCTGGCTGCGGCCGCGGCGGCCCCGGTGTGCACGGCCACGTCGTCCGCGCTCATCGGCGACGGGCGCCCGAGGATCTTGCGTCCGAGCCAGGCGACGGGGTCGTAGCGGCTGTCGACGATGCGCTCTTTCAACGGGATGATGGCGTTGTCGGTGATGTGGATGCCCTCCGGGCAGACCTCGGTGCAGCACTTGGTGATGTTGCAGTAGCCGACGCCCATGCGCTCTCGTACGTAGGCCCTGCGGTCCAAGGTGTCGAGGGGGTGCATCTCGAGCTCCGCCAGCCTCACGAAAAAGCGCGGGCCGGCGTAGTGGACCTTGTTGTCCTCGTGGTCACGGATGACGTGGCAGACGTTCTGGCAGAGGAAGCACTCGATGCACTTTCGGAACTCCTGGCCGCGCTCGACGTCGACCTGCTGCATCCGGTAGCCCTCCGGCGGCTTCGGGCCGGGGGTGAAGGACGGGATGAGCTTGGCCACCTCGAAGTTGAACGAGACGTCGGTGACGAGGTCCCGCATCACCGGGAAGGTGCGCATGGGCGAGATGGTGATCGCCTCGTCCGTCGGCAGCGTCGACATGCGCGTCATGCACATGAGGCGGGGCTGGCCGTTGATCTCGGCCGAGCAGGAGCCGCACTTGCCCGCCTTGCAGTTCCACCTGACGGCGAGGTCGGGCGCCTGGGTGGCCTGGATGCGGTGGACGACGTCGAGGACGACCTCGCCCTCCTGGGCCGGGAGGCGGTACTCGACGAAGTCGCCGCCGTGCTCGTCGCCCCGCCAGAGCCGGATGCGCAGCTCCTGGCCGGTCGAGGCCGTCTCGGTGCTCGCCGGCGAGCCGCTCGTGCTCGAGGCGGTGTCGATCGCCATTACTTGCTCGCCTCCTTGGCGTCGGCTTCGGACTCTTCGAACAGCGTCATCAGCTCGGGCGGCATCACCGGCTTGTCCTCGGCCGTGACGCGGTAGTCGCCGTCCAGGTACCGGCTGACGAAGTTGACCTTCTCGAACTCCGGGTCGGCCTTCGGGAAGTCGTCCCTCGTGTGGCCTCCCCGGCTCTCGCGTCGCTCGATCGCCGACAGCGTCGTGCAGTTCGCCACCGCCAGCATCGACTCCAAGTCGAGGGACATGTGCCATCCCGGGTTGAACCGGACCCCTCCGGTGGCGGCGACCTTCTTCGACCGCTCGCCGAGCTCGACGAGGCGCTCCTTTGCCTCGAGGAGCTCGGACTCGGTGCGGATGATGCCGACGAGCGCCTGCATCGTGTCCTGGAGCTCGTGGTGGAGCTCGTAGGGCTGCTCGCCGCTGTCGCGCTCCAGGTAGGAGAAGGCGTGGGCGACGACCTCCTCCACCTGTGCCTCGTCGACGGTGGTGTCGACCGTCTCGCCGAGGGCGCGGTCGGCCGCCGCCATCCCGGCCCGGCGGCCGAACACGAGCAGGTCCGACAGGGAGTTGCCCCCGAGCCGGTTGGCACCGTGCATCCCGCCGGCGACCTCGCCCGCCGCGAACAGACCGGCGACGGTCGTCTGGGCGGTGTCGGCGTCCACCCGGACGCCACCCATGATGTAGTGGCAGGTCGGGCCGATCTCCATCGGCACGGCCGTGATGTCGACGTCGGCGAGCTGCTTGAACTGGTGGTACATCGACGGCAGGCGGCGCGTGATGTACTCGGCGGAACGGCGGGAGGCGATGTCGAGGAAGATGCCGCCGTGCGGGCTGCCCCGGCCGGCCTTGACCTCGGCGTTGATCGCCCGGGCGACCTCGTCGCGGGGGAGCAGCTCAGGCGGGCGTCGGTAGGTCTTGTCGTCGTACCACTTGTCCGCCTCCTCGATGGAGTCGGCGGTCTCGGCCGCGAAGTAGGGCGAGATGTAGTTGAACATGAACCGCTCGCCGTCGTTGTTCTTCAGCACCCCGCCGTCGCCCCGGACGCCCTCGGTGACGAGGATGCCCCGCGCGGAGGGCGGCCAGACCATCCCCGTCGGGTGGAACTGGACGCACTCCATGTCGATCGCGTCGGCGCCCGCCCAGAGGGCGAGGGCATGGCCGTCGCCGGTCGACTCCCAGGAGTTCGAGGTGAACTTCCAGGTCTTGCCGACGCCGCCGGTGGCGAGCACGACCGACTTGGCGCTGAAGACGACCACGCCACCGGTCTCCCGGTAGATGCCGACGGCGCCGTTCACCGCGCCGTCCGGTCCGTGCAGCAGGCGGAGGATCTTGCACTCCATGTAGACGTCGACACCGAGGCTGACCGCCCGCTGCTGGGTGGTGCGGATCAGCTCGAGGCCGGTGCGGTCGCCGACGTGGGCGAGGCGGGCGTAGCGGTGGCCGCCGAAGTCGCGCTGCAGGATCCGCCCGTCGGGCGTGCGGTCGAACAGCGCCCCCCACTCCTCGAGCTCGAGGACGCGGTCGGGAGCCTCCTGGGCGTGCAGCTGCGCCATCCGCCAGTTGTTGAGCATCTTGCCCCCGCGCATCGTGTCGCGGAAGTGGACCTGCCAGTTGTCCTCCGGCCAGACGTTCCCGAGGGCGGCGGCGACGCCACCCTCGGCCATGACGGTGTGCGCCTTGCCGAGGAGGGACTTGCAGACGAGCGCCGTGCGGCACCCCCGCTGGATCGCCTCGACGGCCGCCCGCATGCCCGCACCGCCGGCGCCGATGACGATGACGTCGTACTCGTGGCGCTCGTAGTCGCTCGAGGTGGGCCTGTCCGCCATCAGAAGAACCTCGGGTCGTGGATCGTGCCGGTCGCCACGAGATAGACGTAGAAGTCCGTCCAGGCGATCCAGATGAGCGAGAGCCAGGCGAACAGCTGGTGGTGGGCGTTGAGCGGCGTCACCACCTTGCGCCAGATGGCGTAGCGGGCCGGCGCCTTGGAGAACTTCCTGAGCCCGCCGCCGCACAGGTGGCGGCAGGCATGGCAGCCGAGGGTGTAGCTCCAGATGAGGACGGCGTTCACGACGAAGATGAGCGAGCCGAGGCCCATCCCCCAGCCGCCTCCGAACCGGAAGGCCTCGACGGCGTCGTAGGTGAGGATGCCGGCGAAGATGAAGGCGGCGTACCAGAAGTAGCGGTGGACGTTCTGCCAGATGAGCGGGAAGCGGGTCTCACCGCTGTAGCGGGAGCGGACACCGCCGGGCGTCGTCGAGCCGACGTCGGCGACGGCGCAGGCGGGGGGGGACGCCCAGAAGGAGCGGTAGTAGGTCTTCCGGTAGTAGTAGCAGGTGACCCGGAAGCCCATCGGGAAGATGAGGACGAGCAGGGCCGGCGAGACCGTGCCGATGCTGCCGGCCGGGCCCCAGGTCTCGGCCGGTGGGCAGCTCGAGACGAAGCAGGGCGAGTAGAAGGGCGACAGGTAGTGGTGGGCGAAGTAGAAGTCGCCCCGGAACGCCGTCCACACGCCGTAGACGACGAAGGCGAGCAGGCCGAGGCCTGTCACGAGCGGCTGCAGCCACCAGCGGTCCTTGCGAAGGATCACCGATCGGGGAGGCCCGCCCCGGACTCCGCCGATCTCGACCGGGATCGGTGCGGGCCTCGCGGCCCCTTGCACGACGCTCAAGGAAGTCCTCCGTCTCACTCGCCACTAGAGCTCGCCGTCCGGCGCCACACCGGGCAGACCCCGCTACGACCCCGTGTCGGACGGTAACGATCTTTCCACCATCTGCTCGTCCGAGGCGAACCGGCGGCAGGGCCGCGGCGGTGCCGTGCCGCTCGTAGTCTCGATAGGGATGAACCAACCCCGCTCCGAAGCTGCCCGGCCGGTCCCCGTCCTGCCCACCGGCGTGACCCCCGAGACCGAGCCACCGGCCGTCGCCACCATCGGCGAGCTCCGGGCGACCGGCTGGCAGTCGCTGCCGGTGAAGGCCGAGCTCCGCAAGAACCTGCTCGCTCGCCTCGCCGAGCGGCGCCCGATCGTGCAGGGCGTCCTCGGCTACGACGACACGGTCCTGCCCGCCATCGAGCAGGCGATCATCGCCGGCCACGACGTCATCCTGCTCGGCGAGCGCGGCCAGGCGAAGAGCCGGATCATCCGCTCGCTCGTCGGCCTGCTCGACGAGTGGAGCCCGATGGTCGCCGGGTCGGAGATCAACGACGACCCGTACGCCCCGGTCAGCCGCCACGCCCGCGACGTCGTCGCCGAGCTCGGCGACGACGCGCCGATCTCCTGGGTGCACCGCAGCGCCCGCTACGGGGAGAAGCTGGCCACGCCCGACACCTCGATCGCCGACATCATCGGCGAGGTCGACCCCATCAAGGTCGCCGAGGGCCGCTACCTCTCCGATGAGCTCACGATCCACTACGGCCTCGTGCCGAGGAGCAACCGGGGGATCTTCGCCATCAACGAGCTGCCCGACCTCGCCGAGCGGATCCAGGTCGGCCTCCTCGACGTCCTCGAGGAGCGGGACGTCCAGATCCGGGGTCACAAGGTCCGCCTGCCGCTCGACGTCGTGCTCATCGCCTCGGCGAACCCGGAGGACTACACGAACCGCGGCCGGATCATCACGCCGCTGAAGGACCGCTTCGGGACGCGGATCCGCACCCACTACCCCCTCGACGTCGACACCGAGCTCACGATCATCGGCCAGGAGGCGCGGCGTCTCGACGACGTCGGCGTGCGGGTCGAGATGCCGCCGTTCATGGCCGAGGTGGTGGCCCGCATCAGCCAGCTCGCCCGGCGCTCGCCCCGGGTGAGCCAACGCTCGGGGGTCTCGGTCCGCCTCAGCGTCGCCAACTACGAGACCCTGGCCGCAGCCGCCGTGAGGCGGGCGGTGCTCCACCACGAGGCCGAGGCGGTGCCCCGGGTGAGCGACCTCGAGTCCCTCATGTCCTCGACGCTCGGCAAGCTCGAGATCGAGTCGCTCGAGGAGGGCGAGGACGAGGAGGTGGTCGACAAGCTCATGAAGGCGGCCGTCCTCCAGGCCTTCCGGGAGAACTGCCCGACCGAGCAGCTCGGCCAGGTGGTGGGGGGCTTCGAGGACGGGGCGATCGTGCACGCCGGGCCGGACCTCGCCTCGGGCGACTACGTCGCCGTCCTCGACGCCGTGCCGGCGCTGCGCCAGCCCGTCCTCGCCATGGCCGGGTCCGAGAGCCCGGGCATGCTGGCGAGCGCCGTCGAGCTCGTTCTCGAGGGCCTCCACCTCACCAAGCGGCTCAACAAGGACGCCGCCGGCCCGCGGGCGACCTACCGGTCGAGGGCATGAGCAGGTGAGCCGGTTCCGGTACTCGCGCTGGGACGGCACCCAGGCCGGCTTCGACCTCGACGCGGACGCCATCCTGTCGGAGATCAACGACGACCTCCTCTACCACGGGGACGTCAACGCGGCGCTGCGCCGCCTCATGCAGCAGGGCTTCCAGGACCGCCAGGGACGGGACGTCGCCGGGATGCGCGAGCTGCTCGAGCGCCTGCGGGAGCGGCGACGGGCCGAGCGGGAGCAGTTCGACCTCGGTGGCGTCTACTCCGAGATCGCCGAGCAGCTCGAGGAGATCGTCGCCGAGGAACGGCGGGCGCTCGACGAGCTGGCCGCCGAGGCGGGCGAGTCGGGGGACGAGCGGCGCAAGGAGGTGACCGACGAGGTCGTCGCCGAGCGCAGCAGCCAGCTCTCGCTGCTCCCCGACGACCTGGCGGGGAAGGTGCGGGGGCTCTCGTCCTACGAGTTCACCTCGAGCGAGGCGCGGGAGCGCTTCGAGGAATTGCTCGAGCGCCTCCGCCAGGAGGTCGTGCAGTCCTACCTCGACCAGGCGGCAGGGGCGGTGCAGTCGATGGGTCCCGAGGAGCGCGACCGGCTCCGCCGGGCCCTCGACCGGCTGAACCAGATGATGGAGCAGCAGGCCCGAGGCGAGCCGCTCGACCCGAGCTTCGAGCAGTTCATGTCCGAGTTCGGCGACTTCTTCCCCGGCGACCCCCAGAACCTCGACGAGCTGCTGGCCCAGCTGGCCGATCGGATGGCCGCCACCTCCGCCATGCTCGCCTCGATGACGCCCGGCCAGCGCCAGCAGCTGCAGTCGCTCATGGACGAGCTGCTCGGCGACATGGACCTGCAGTGGCAGATGGACCGGCTCGGGGCCAACCTCCGCTCGATGTTCCCGGACGCGCCCTGGGAGCGCCGGGTCGGGTTCTCGGGGACGCAGGCGCCCGGGTTGGCGGAGGCGTCCGACCTGTTCCAGCGGATGGCGGAGCTCGACCAGCTGGAGCAGCTTCTCTCGGGATCGCCCCAGCCCGGCGCCCTCGCCGAGGTCGACCTCGACCGGGTCCGAGACCTCCTCGGGTCGGAGGCGGCCTCCTCCCTCGGTGAGCTGGCGCGCCTCGCCCGGCGGCTCGAGGAGGCGGGCCTCGTCGAGAACCACGAGGGCCGCCTCGAGCTCACGCCCCGCGGGCTGCGCCAGATCGGCCAGCGGGCGCTGCGCGAGCTCTTCTCACGACTCGCCAAGGACCGCCTCGGCGGCCACGAGCTCGCGCGCAGCGGCTCCGGGCACGAGCGGGCAGAGGTCACCAAGCCCTACGAGCTCGGCGACCCGTTCAACCTCCACATCGAGCGGACCGTGCGCAACGCGATCCGTCGCCAGGCCGAACGGCTCGAGCCGGCCGACGAGCGAGACGGCCGAGCGGCGGCCGGCGTCGCCTTCCCGGTCCGGCTCCGCCCGGAGGACTTCGAGATCGAACAGACCGAGCACCTCACCCATGCCGCCACCGTGCTCCTCCTCGACCTCTCGCTGTCGATGCCGATGCGGGACAATTTCCTCGCCGCGAAGAAGGTGGCGATGGCCCTCCACTCGCTCATCTCGAGCCAGTTCCCCCGGGACTACCTCGGCATCGTCGGGTTCTCCGAGACGGCGAGGGAGATCAAGCCGAAGGAGCTGCCGGAGGTCTCCTGGGACTTCGTCTACGGGACGAACATGCAGCACGCGTTCATGCTCGCCCGCCGCATGCTCGCCAACCAGCACGGCAGCAAGCAGATCGTGATGATCACCGACGGCGAGCCGACGGCGCACCTCATGGAGGACGGCGAGGTCTTCTTCAACTACCCGCCGGTGCGGGCGACCGTCGATGCCACGCTGGCCGAGGTGCTGCGCCTCACCCGGGAGGGCATCCTGCTCAACACCTTCGCCCTCGACGCCACGGGTCACCTGAGGGACTTCGTCGAGAAGCTGACCGAGCTCAACCATGGCCGGGCGTTCTTCACGACGCCCGAGACGCTCGGCGACTACGTGCTCGTGGACTTCATCGAGCACCGCCGTTCGCTCGGGAACCGCTCTCCGGGCCGCCGCCGCCTCGCCTGACCCCTGCGCACGGCTCCCACCTGGGGAGAGGGGCGGGCGCGCCGTCGCGAGGGGGGCTTCCCCGTCTCTCGCATCCCCCCCTTGCGAACCCGGACGATTGGGTACATGATGACTACAGCCGTGTAACTACACGACTGGCAGTCCACCAGGGGGAGGAGACGCCGGTGGCAGTTCCGTCATTGTTCTTCGAGGGTCCCGATCGGTCGTGGCAGAAGCGCGCCAACTGCATGGGCGTCGATCCCGAGCTGTTCTTTCCCGAGCGCGGCGCCTCGACGAGGGAGGCCAAGGCCGTCTGCCGAGGATGTGTCGTACAGGAGGAGTGCCTCGAGTACGCCATCGCCAACGGCGAGAAGTTCGGCATCTGGGGCGGTATGAGCGAGCGTGAGCGACGCCGGGTCCGCCGGGCTCGGGTGCTCGCCCGCCAGAGCGGCTCCGCCGCCTCCTGAGGCGAGCGGGCCCGGGGGGCGCACCGCCTCCCGCCTCGCGGGAGAGCCGTTGGCTACCCTCGGGGATGGACGTGAGGCTCGCCGAGGACCCGGCGGAGTTCGCCGAGCGTGCCGGCGGCTTCCTCGCCCTCGAGCGCTACAGCGCCAACGTCATCGCCGTCCACCTCGGCGAGGTGCGTGCAGGGCGGCGCCCTCTCGCCGAGGACGCCCTGTGGATCACGCTCGAGTCGGGCGGGAGCGTCGTCGGCGCCGCCATGCACACTCCGCCGCATCCGCTCTTCCTCCCCCGTCTCGGACCCGGGGCCGCCGACGCGCTGGCCGACGTCCTCTCCTCGCACCGCCGGCCGCTCACCGGCGTCTCGGGTGAGCAGGAGACCGTGCTCGCGTTCCTCGAGCGCTGGGCGTTCCTCGGCGGGAGCCGCGGCCGGCTCCGCACCTCGATGCGTCTCTACGTCCTCGGGGACCTCCGTGTCCCGGAGGTCCCCGGCAGAGCCCGGCTCGGGACGCTCGAGGAGGCGAGCCTGGCGGCCGGATGGCTGCGCGCCTTCGACACCGAGGCGATGCCGGCGGCGCCGGCAGCCGACGCCGCCGAGGTCGCCCGTCACCTCCTCGCTGCCCGCCGGCTCTGGATGTGGGAGTCAGACGGCGAGGTCGTGGCCCTTGCCGGCGTCAGCGAACCGGCCGCCGGCGTAGCACGGGTCGGCCCCGTCTACACGCCGCCCGGGCAGCGACGCCGGGGCTACGGCTCCGCCGTCACCGCGGCGGCGAGCAGCGCCGCGCTCCGCGGGGGCGCGGACGACGTCGTCCTCTACACCGACCTCGCCAACCCGACGTCCAACTCGATCTACCAGGCCATCGGCTACCGGCCCGACCACGACGCCGGCGAGTGGGTCCTCGACTGACGACGAGCCCATCGGGCGAAGAAGGAAGGTGCCCTGCGCTCGGGCCGCAGGTGCGCGAGGGCAGGGCACAGCAGCCCGACCGTGCTCCGTCGGTGGCTCGCACGGCCCTGTGCCGGCGCCGGCGCGGGCCGTCCTCACCGCCAGAGGAGCTGGATCCTCCCCTCGCGCTCGGTCACCTCGAAGCGGCGGAGCGCGCAGTCGGCCGGCCCCCGGAGCCGCTCGCCCGTGGCGACGTCGAATCGGCTGCCGTGCCCCGGGCAGGTGAGGAGCAGTCCGTCGAGCTCTCCCTCCGACACGGTCGCTCCGCCATGAGGGCAGACGTCCTCGAGGCAGCTGAGCGTGCCGCCCACCTGGTAGACCGCCACGGGACCGACCGGTGTCGTCGCCACCCGCTGCACCAGCCCGAGCCGGCCGGCCACCTCCGAGGCGTCGAAGAGCGGGAAGAGACGACGGCTGGGCGCCGTGCCGCCCGACAGGCGTGCCCGCAGCCGGACGAGGAGGGCGCCGCGGTTGGTCACGAGATCGCAGCCGAGGCGCTCGGCCGACTCCCACAGCGTGCGGTCGGGGGCGGCGAGGTGAGCGACGAGCACCGCCTCGGGAGCCTGCTGCCGCCAGGATGCGAGCTCCTCGAGAGCACGGGGCCGAGCGAGGTCGACCACCACGACCGCCAGCTCCGACGGCGGGGGAGGGTGGTCCCCGTCCTGAGCGAGGACGAGCCCGAGCTCCCCGGCGAGCGGCGCCATCCGGCGCGCGAGGCCGCCGGCGTCGCCGAGAAGCAACAGCGAGCGCGTCACGGTCCCTGCGGAGCCCGGTTGGTCCCCGGTCAGATGAACAGCGAGATGTCGGCGTCGGCCGCCATGTCGATGAAGCCTGCGGCTCCCATCGGTGGCTGCAGACCGTCGATGAAGTCTTCCTTGGTGAAGCCGTAGAGCTCCATCGTCATCTGGCACGGGTACAGCCGCACACCGAGGTCCATGGCCATCCCGAGCAGGTCCGAGGGCGTCGCCACCTTGTACTCCTTGGCCAGCTGCTTGATCATCGCCGTGCCCGCACCGCCCATGTGCATCTTGCCGAGGCGGAGATGGTCGGTGCCACCGCGGTCGACGATCGACTCCATCTTCTGCTTCAGGTTGACCCCGGTGACGCGCTTCTCGTTCCGCTGCAGGACCCGCAGGCCCCAGAACGTGAAGAAGACGTCGACCTCGAGGCCGGATGCGGCGGCCGTGGTCGACAGGATCAGCGTCGGCCACACCCTGTCGAGATCGCTACTCCAGCAGACGACGGTCATCCTCTTTTGACGAGGTGCGGCGGCCGATTCCTCCGTTGCCATCTTCCCTCCCCTGGGTTCGACGTGGCTCCGTCTCGTCGCCGCTCGCGGCGCTCGACTGCCGGAACCGCGTCACTGCATTGCAAGATTCGCAATTCAACAGATAGGTGTCAAGAGTCGCTGACCGAGGCCCGGCCCCGCTCAGTCGGCGCATCGGAAGCACC
>JAKACF010000349.1 GCA_021821585.1 Actinomycetes bacterium | reverse complement strand
TGCCGAGGTGGCTCACGTCGAACACGGCGGCCGCCCGGCGGCAGGCGAGGTGCTCGGCGATCGTCCCGTCGGGGTAGCTGAGCGGCATCTCGAAGCCGCCGAAGTCGACGAGCTTGGCGGCGGACCGGACGTGCTCGTCGAACAGGAGGGTGCGCCGAAGAATCACCCCGCCAATCTAATGGGGCAGCACCACGGGTACTTTGCGAACAGCTCCTCGACGTCGCGCCGGTAGAGCACCTTCACCCTCACCCTCGGGTAGAGACGGGCGAGCTGGCGCACCTTGCGGTTCTTCTCCGTCACGAGGTCCTGGCGCAAGGTGGTGAGCTCGACGAACAGGTCGTGCCCGGGGAGGTAGAAGTCCGGCCGGAACCCCCCGGTCGGGAGCCCGTCGGGCGACCAGGAGAGGACGAACTCGACCGGTTCGTACTCCCAGGCGATCCCGTAGTAGTCGAGCAGCTCGGCGAAGAAGCGCTCGGTGTCGTGGGCAAAGCGCGTCAACGAGTCTCCGCCGCCCTCCCGGCCGGCTCGGCCGGCGCCGCGCTCTCCCCGCCGCCGATCTCGCGGATGGCCGCCTCGACGTCGGTGACGACGCCGGACAGCGGGATGACGTTGAAGACCCCCTGGCCGCCGCGGAGCAGGTCGAGCAGCTCGTCCCCGTCGCGGGCGAGGACCGAGTCGGAGGCTCCGAGGACGAGGTTGGCGGCCGCCAGGTCCTCGCCGAGGGAGTCGCGGAAGAACTCGATCGCCTTGCGGGCGCGCTGCAGCGTGACGCCCGAGTCGAGTAGCTGCTTGATGATCCGGAGGACGACGACGTCCCGGTAGGAGTAGAGGCGCTGGGTCCCGCTCCCCCGGGCGGCTGCGAGCGAAGGGCTGAGGAGCCCCGTCCGGTCCCAGTGGTCGAGCTGGCGGTAGGTGATCCCGACGATCTTGCAGACCTGGGGACCCCGGTAGCCCTTGTTGGGGATCTCTCCGCGCATCGCGCCCCCTCGCCTGGTGTGCCGAGACCGGGCGGCCGCCCGGGACGACAGCGTCGTAGTTACACCTTCGTGAGTAGGTTACGGTGCGACGGCGCAAGAGTCAACGTCGACCGCCGGGTCGGGTTCGTGACCATCAACCTGGGCTCGAGGTTCAGCCGCTGAAGTCCTCCGGGCGCACCCGGTCGAGGAACTCGCGGAACTCCCCCACGATCTCCTCGGGGTTGGCGTTGTCGGAGACGTCGTCCTCGTCCGGCTCGATGACGAGGCCCTCGGCGTCCATCAGGTCGTCTGCCACGTACAGCGGCGAATGGGTCCGCAGCGCCAGGGCGATGCCGTCCGAGGGCCGACAGGAGATGGCGTGGTCACCGGCCGTCCCGATCAGGCGGAGCTCGGCGAAGAAGGTCGACTCGACGAGCTTGGTCACGACCACGCGATCGAGGCGGGCGCCGAAGGTCTCGAGCAGCTGGGTCATGAGGTCGTGGGTCATCGGCCGCGGGAGCTCGACCCCCTGCAGGGCGAAGGCGATGGCGGTCGCCTCGTTGGCCCCCACGAAGATGGGCAGGGAGCGGTGTGCGCCCTCGGTCTCCTCCAGGAGCACGACAGGGGTGCTCGACTGGAGGTCGACTCGGACCGCTGAGAGTCGAACTTCGACCATGGCGCGAACTTACCCCCGGAACAGACGGTTGGCGCTCGCCGCCGGCGCCCTCCTCACCTCTTCTGGATCCACGACCTCGAGGCGCGGGAGGTTCCTGAAGCGCTCCTCGATGTCGAGCCCGTAGCCGACCACGTACTCCTCCCCGATCGTCTTGCCGACGTAGCGCAGCTCGACGGGAAGCAGGCGCTTCACCCGGCGGTCGAGCAGAGCACAGACGTCGACCGAGCGGGCGCCCCGCTCGGTGAGCAGGCGGTGGACGTAGCTCACGGTGAGGCCGCGGTCGACGATGTCGACCGCCAGCACGACCGAGAGGCCGGTGACGTCGACGTCGAGGTCCTTCGAGAGGCGGACCCGCTGGCCGCCCGCCCCGTAGGGGGCGAGGGCGAGGAAGTCGATCGAGCAGGGCACCTCGATCCGCCGGACGAGGTCGGCCATGAGGCAGACGCTCCCCTTCAGCAGCCCGACGAGGACGAGGCCGTCCGCGTGGTCGCGCGAGATCGCCCGCCCGAGCCGGTCGACGATCCCTGCGAGCTCCTCGCGCCCGAGCGCCGGCGAGGCCGGCACCTCGAGCCCGCTCATCCGGTGAGGTCGTGCAGGACGGCCTTCACGAAGGCGGCCTGCAGCGAGGTGCCGAGCCCCGCCAGCTTGCCGAGGTCCTCGAGCGCCCGGGCACGGGCGTGCGGGTTGCGCTGGCGGAGCAGCGGCATGATCGCCTGGGAGTAGAGCCCGGCCTGGCGCTCGGCGGCATGCTTGAACAGCCGGAGGTGCCGCGCCTCGATGCCGAAGGCGGCGAAGCCCGAGGCGAGCGTGGCGACGGCCACGCAGTCCTCGTCGAAGCAGTGGACGCCGGCGACGTCGCGCCCCTCGATGAGGCCGAAGCTCTCGAGCTGCTCGACCTGGGAGACGCTGAGACCGCTCGCCTGGGCGAGCTCGCCGGCGGTGAAGCCGGTGCCAGCGAGCGGGCCTGCGAGCTCCGACGCCCCCGGTGCGGGGGTGCTCGGCACCTCGGGGTCGGGGGGCGGTGGTGGTGGCGGGGCGGCCGGCGCCGGCTCGTCTGCGATGCTCGCCCCTCCGGGCTCGGAGACCGGGCGGTCCCTCCCGGCGGCCTCGTGGCGGCCCGGCAGGCTCGCCTCGGCGAAGGCGGCGCCCTCGTGGCGCCCGGGCCCCTCGCGGCGCTGCATCGTCGCCACCCGGGCGGCGAGCTCCCCGTCCGGCACCCGTCCGGAGGAGGGATGGGCGCTCCCGTTCGCCGACGAGACGGCGGAGCGGCCGGGTCGGCTCGAGCCGGCGATCGTCGCCGGGGGTGTCTCGCCCGAATCGAACAGCGACTCGCGGGCGGACGTGGCCTCGGCCCCCTCGAGGCGGCCCTTGATCACCTTGAGGGGGAGGAAGTGCTCGCGCTGCTGGCGGAGGATCCAGCGGAGCCGCTCCACGTCGTGGTCGTAGAACTTGCGGTAGCCCGACGGCGTCCTCTCCGGCACGAGCAGGCCGCGGCTCTCGAGGAAGCGGATCTTCGAGATCGTGATGTCGG
>JAKACF010000348.1 GCA_021821585.1 Actinomycetes bacterium | reverse complement strand
GATGGCGTCGGAGATCTGGTCGGCCATCTTGTCGGGATGGCCCTCGGTCACCGACTCCGAGGTGAAGTGGTAGCGGCTCACGTCTGCGGCTCTCCTTGTGGTCCGGGCGGCCCGCCACGGGCCGCCCTCAGCTCTGCGAGGGCCGCGTCGAGCACGGCCTCGGCGATCTCACGCTTGCTCGAGAGGGGCACCTCGACCGCCGCCGTGCGGCTGACGATCGTGACGGCGTTCGTGTCCCACCCGAAGCCCACCTCGTGGGCGCTCACATCATTGCCGACGAGGAGGTCGGCACCCTTGGATTCGAGCTTGCGGCGCGCCTCGGCCACGACGTCGCCCGTCTCGGCCGCGAAGCCGACGAGCACCTGGCCTGGGCGCTTCCTGGCGCCGAGCCCGGCGAGGATGTCGGGCGTCGGCTCGAGGACGATCTCGGGCACCCCGTCGCGCTTCTTGAGCTTGGTGGCCGCCGGCGCCTTCGGGCGGAAGTCGGCCACGGCGGCCGCCATGACGACGACGTCGGCGCCGGCGGCCCGGGCGGCGACGGCGGCGGCCATCTCCTCGGCCGTCTCGACGGGGACCACCTCGAGGCGGGGGCCCGGCTCGGCCGGGACGGTCGAGACGAGGACGACCTCGGCGCCCCGCTCGGCAGCCGCGAGGGCGATCGCCCTCCCCTGCTTGCCCGACGAGCGGTTCGAGAGGTAGCGGACGGCGTCGACCGGCTCGCGGGTCCCCCCGGCGGTGACGAGCAGGCGGAGGCCCGCCAGGTCGCGGCGGCCGGCCTCGGCCGCCAGGGCGGCCTCGGCCGCCTCGAGGATCCGGGCGGTGTCGGGGAGCCGCCCGGCCCCGACGTCGCCGCCGGCCAGGCGCCCGGTGTCGGGCTCGAGGACGTGGACGCCCCGGCGCCGCAAGGTGGCGAGGTTCTCCCGGACCGCCGGGTGCTCCCACATCTCGGTGTGCATCGCCGGGCAGACGAGCACCGGGGCGCGAGTGGCGAGCAGGGTGGCGACGAGCAGGTCCGAGGAGAGCCCCGCCGCGTAGGCGGCGATCACCCGGGCCGTCGCCGGCGCCACGATGACGAGGTCGGCGCGCTGGCCGAGCGAGGTGTGCGGGATCGGCTCGGGCTCCTCGAACAGCGAGGTGCGCACCGGTTCGGAGGCGAGCGCCGAGAGGGTGGCCGCCCCGACGAAGCGCTCGGCCGACTCGGTGAGGACGGGGCAGACGTGCGCCCCCGCCTCGACGAGGCGGCGGGTGAGCTCGGCCGCCTTGTAGGCGGCGATGCCGCCGGCGACGCCGAGGACGACCGTCGCGGAGCGAAGGCGCCCGGGGCTGCCGGCGGGGTCCATGGTCCTGTGGGGCTCAGCGGGCGCCGAGGCGCTCAGCTGGCCTCGCCGCCGTCGGGCTCCTCACCCTCCACCGACCCGAGGGCCGTGAGGAAGGCGCCCTCGTCCTCGCTCCCCTCCGCCTCGGCCTCGGGGACGATGTCGAAGTTCGCCTTCACCTTGCCGGCCGCGATCTCCTCGAGGGCGATCGAGAGCGGCTTGCGGGCGACGGAGGCCACCTGCGGGGGCACGATGGCACCGAGCCCCTCGCCGAGCTGGCTGAAGTAGGAGTTCACCTGGCGCCCCCGGCGGGCGGCGAGCGTCACGAGCGTGAACTTCGAGTCCACCTTGTCGAGGAGCTCCTCGATCGGGGGCTCGATCATGCTGCTGCGCGGCTCAGCCATCTGACTCCTTTGCGGGCGCCCGCCGGCGTTGCGGGGCTATCTCTCCGGGCCGGCGCCTCACGGGCGCGCGCTCGTGGTCCGGGCCGCGTCGATGATAGCCGAGAGCTGCTCGACGGCCGACTCGAGGTCGTCGTTCACGACGACGTGGGAGGCGAGCCGGCGGCCCTCGGCCACCTCCCTCTCGCCGAGGGCGATCCTCGCCGCGATGTGCTCCTCGCTGTCGCCCCGGGCCTCGAGGCGCGCCCGCTGGGCCTCGAGGGAGGGAGCGAGCAGCAGGGTCACGACGGCGTCGGGGTGGCGGGCGAGCACCTGGCGGGCGCCCTGGACGTCGATCTCGAGGACGACGTCGCGCCCCGGCGGGGGATGTGGCGTCGGCGTCCCGTAGAAGTCCTCGAGGACGGCGGCCCACTCGAGGAACCCGCCGGCCTCGACGCGGGCGAGGAAGGTCTCGCGGTCGACGAAGTGGTAGGCGTCCTCGGACTCGCCGGGCCGGCGCGGGCGCGTCGTCCACGACCGGCTGAGCCAGAGGCGCTCGTCGCGCTCGAGGAGCTGTCGGATCACCGTCCCCTTGCCGACCCCACCCGGGCCGACGAGTACGAAGATCAGGGTGCTAGGAGCGCTCGGCGGCCTCGAGGAGCGCCTCGCGCTGCTTGGCGCCGAGTCCCTGCAGGCGGCGGGTCTCGGAGATGCCGACCTGCTCCATGAGGCGGCGGGCCTTCACCTTGCCCGTGCCGGGCAGCGCCTCGAGGGCGGCCAGCACCTTCATCTTGCCGACCGTCTCGTTGGTCTCCGCCTGGGTGAGCAGATCCTTGAGGGACACCCGCCCGCTCTTCAGGTGGTCCTTGAGCTCGGCCCGCTCGCGCCTCACGGCAGCGGCCTTCTCGAGCGCTGCCTGTCGCTGTTCCGGGGAGAGACTGGGTGGCTGGGGCATGGTCCGCTACCATAGCGGAACGCACGCCTCCTGACCAGGACGTCCCCGTCCCAGGCCGCTGGCGCTCGCCCCGTACGGGACCCATAAGGGAGTGGTAACCATTGGCGAACGTCCTTGAAGTTTCACACCTGCGGACCGAGTTCCACCTCCGCAAAGCCAACGTCGGGGCGGTCGACGACATCTCGTTCACGGTGGCGCCCGGCGAGTGCGTCGGCCTGGTCGGCGAGTCCGGCTGCGGCAAGAGCACGGCCGGGCTGTCCATCATCCAGCTGCTCCCGAACGTCGGCCACATCGTCGGCGACTCGAGCATCAAGCTGAACGGCCGGGAGCTCGTCGGCCTGCACGAGCGGGACCTGCAGAAGGTGCGCGGCAACGAGGTCGCCATGATCTTCCAGGACCCGATGACCTCGCTCAACCCGACGATGACGATCGGCGCCCAGATCGCCGAGGGCGTCCGGATCCACCGCCAGGTCTCCCGCAAGGAGGCGAGGGACAGGGCCCTCGAGGTGCTCACCCTCGTCG
>JAKACF010000025.1 GCA_021821585.1 Actinomycetes bacterium | reverse complement strand
GACGCCGGCAAGCGGCTCGGCTGCCACGACGGCATGGACAGCTGGCACGTAGACGACATCTGACGCGGGTGAGGCAAGCTGGATCGTCCGAACGACCGTCAGCCGACGCGGATCGATCACGGAGAGTTCTGGGGACAGTCCGGCTACATAGAGGCGATCAGTTCGTGCACTGAAGGCCATCGGACCCTGGGGTCCCCCCACCTGGATCGGGTGCATCGGAGCTCCGTTCTCGATCGGCAGGACGCAGCCGGTGTTGGTGGCGACGAACTGAAGACTCTCGGACACGAGAAGTCCTGTGACCGGCTGGAGCACCGACCCGTCCGGCGATCCCTCGCATGCCCGCTTGAGCGCGACCCGATCGACGGCCCCGGTGCGCAGGTCGAGGACGATGGCCACGGGGGGCCGAAGGCCCAGCCACAGAGCGAAGCCCGGATCCTCACTGAATGCCACGAGCGATGGAGGGACCTCGCCCAGCGCGCTCACGCGGGTCGCCTGGCCGAGGGAGACGCGAGCGCTCTGTCGCCCGGCAACGTAGACGGTTCTTCCTCCGGGAGCGACGGACATCCCGGTCGCGTAGCGGCCGAGCGGCACCTTGTCGGAGACCGGGCGCAACACGGCGTTCGTGGCGGTGAGCAGCCCGGGTTGGCTCGAGAGGATCAGGACTTTCCCCTCGGACCGTGAGGCACCGGCCGCCCGACCACAGGCGGCGAGGAGCAGAACGGCGAGGCCGAGACCGAGGATCCGGAACACGGTGTCTCGACGCAAGGAGGAGCCCCTCTCTTCCACGGGTCTCCTGCGCGCCTTCGAGGCCCACCGGAGTGTACGACACGGGTGGGTCGTGCAAGGGTCCCGCGCGAGCAGCGACCCACGGCGCCTCCTCCGAGGCGGTACGGCCGTGCAGCTCGGTCCATACCGCGTCGCCGCTGTAGGGACGTCACCAAGGCTGTCACGTCGACCAGCGAGGTCGAGCTCTGAGCCGCGAATGTAGGCGCGGGGCCAGGACGCGTGGGGGAGCTGCGCCGCCCGAGGCGGGGCGGGGATCGACGGAGTGCTGCTCGGCACTGCCGGTGGGGCCGCGCAGGAGCCTCGCGACGTCGACTCGGAGCTCCGGGCGCAGCCTCGACCGATGCCGGTTCCTGCCACGGGAAGGTCGCTGCCCGCACGACCGGGCGTCTCGGGATGGTGGATCGCATCCGGCGAGCTGTCGTGAAGAGAGCCGGGTCGATGCTCTAATTCATCATGAGAGCTGTTCAGGCCTCCGGCGTCGATGCGGGCGCCGCCGTCGGCTTCGAACAGTTCTTCCGTGCCGTCGAGCCGCGGCTACGCCGGGCACTCTCCGCATCGCTCGGACCCGAGCTCGGACGAGAGGCTGCCGCAGCGGCTCTGGCCTGGGCATGGGAGCACCGCGACCGGCTCGGCGAGCTCTCGTATCCGCTCGGCTACCTCTACCGCGTCGGCAGGAGCAGCGTGCGGCGGCGGAGGTTCCGTCCCTTGCACGCTCCGGTCGAGTGGCGCGAGCCGTGGGTGGAGCCCGGGCTCTCGAGCGCCCTTCGGGAGCTCTCCGAGCATCAGCGGGTGGCCGTCGTGCTCATCCACGGCTACCAGTGGACCCAGTCAGAGGTCGCCGAGCTGCTGGACGTCAGCACCTCCACGGTGCAGACACACCTCGAGCGGGCACTCTCGCGGCTGCGATGGCACCTGGAGGCGAACCAATGAGGACCAGCCTGGAAGACCAGCTCCGAGACGCGATCGACGGCGTCCCGTCGCTCCGCCTCGAGGAGGTGCAGGAGGCAGGTGCCCGGTTGCGACGCCAGCGCCGCCACAGCACGCATCTCGCCGCAGCCGCCGTTCTGTCTCTCGCGATGCTGGGCGGCGCCCTCGCACTCGTCGTGGCGGGTACCGCCACCACGCACTCGATCGCGCCCGCCGGATCGCCCGCCTCGACGACGGGAGTCCGGGGACGGGAGCACTCCAAGCCGGCGCTGCTTCCGCCGGCATACGTGGCGCAGTTCGTCGGGCGGCGGATCTACGGGCCGGTGACGGGCACCGGCCCGAGCGGGCGGATCACGTTCCTCGCGACCGGGGGTCGCCTCGCCATCGTGTTCGCCTGCAGCGGTCACGGGGTGCCGCGCCTCGTCGTCGACGACCACCGCCCGATCCCCTTCGCGTCCTGTGAGGCTCCCGGGGTCGATTCCGTCGGCCCCTATCTCGTGCGACGTGGCGCGCGGGTGTCGATCTCGGTCCTCGTCCCGGCACAGACCAGGTGGGCGCTGGCGGTGGGAACGTCACCGCTGCGGGTCACCCGCACCGCCTCGGCCGAGGCGGTCGCGCTCTCGTTCGCCCTCGCCCTCGGAAACCACGACTGCCAGTTCCTGCCCGCTCTCAGCACCCTTCGCCGCGCCAGCGCCACATGGGCGCCGTGGGTGCACCTCTGTGAGAACGCCAGTGGGAACCTGAGGACGGCGCGGGTCTCCCGCACGGTCCCCTTCCCATCCCTCGAGCACGTGAGCGGCGCGGTCGAGGTCACGATCACCACGGGCGGCGGCCGACCCACCCGGCTCGGCCCGATGAACCTCGAAAAGGGCATGACGGTCGTCGTCGGCCGGCCGAGAGGGAGCAAGCAAGACCGGGTGCTGGCCGTTGCCGAGCCGCTGATGCCGCCCCTCGGTCCCAACTATGGATGGACCTTCCACTGACGGGCGCTGACGACCGAGCCGCCACCGCACAGGAGAGCATCCCGGGGAGGAGCGCCGCAGCCGGCATGCGACGGCTCTCAGCCCGTGACCTAGCTCGCCGGTTGCGTCACCTCGCACCGCCTCGGTGCACGGGCCGGGCCCGCGCGGAACCGCTCGAGGAGACGGAGCAGGACAGCCCGGTGCCACCGGGGGCCTGAACGGCGGGGCTCGGCGCCGTCGTCGAGCCGGAGCTCGTGTCGCATGCGGAGGGGAGCAAGCAGCTCCTCCTGACGGGCACGCCCCTGAAGCCACAGTGTCATCTGGTTCATGCCGCCATCGTGAGCTTGCCAGGGGCGGGGGAGAAGTGGCAGGATAGACGATGTGCAAAAGAATCCTGCCAGGATGACGAGTAGGCGCCCGCTGGCGGTGGCCGTCGTCGTGGAGGAGTTCTCCGCCTTCGAGTTCTCCGCCGTCTGTGAGATCTTCGGCGACGACCTGAGCGACCGGGTTCCCGGCTGGTACCGCTTCGCCATCTGCAGTCCCAGCCCCGCTCCGGTGCACGCGTCGGTGGGTGCGATGTCGGTCGTGCCGACCGCCCCGCTCAGCGTGCTCGACGAGGCCGACACGATCCTCGTCCTCCCCTTCCGGGAGCACGAGGGTCCTCCCGAAGCGCTGCTGGAGGGGCTGCGCCGGGCGAGCCGGCGCGGAGCCCGCATCGCCTCCATCTGCACCGGGGCGTTCGCCCTGGCTGCCGCCGGCCTGCTCGACGGTCGCCGGGCCACCACCCACTGGGCTCACGCCGACGAGCTGGCGAGCCGCTTTCGCGCCGTCACGGTCGACCCGAACGTGCTCTACGTCGACGAGGGCAGCGTGCTCACCTCGGCCGGGTCCGCCTCGGGCATCGACCTGTGCCTCCACATCGTCCGACAGGACTTCGGTGCCGAGGTCGCCAACCGCATCGCCCGCTCGCTCGTCGTCCAGCCGCATCGTGATGGAGGCCAAGCCCAGTACGTCGACCGCCCCCTTCCCGACATCGGTGCCGGCGACCCCTTCGGTGGCACCCTCGCCTGGATCGAGGCGCACCTCGACGAGCCGATCTCCGTCGACGACCTCGCCCGCAGGGCGATGATGAGCCCCCGGACCTTCGCCCGCCGCTTCGTCACGACGACGGGGGAGACCCCGCACCGATGGATCACCCGGCAACGGGTCTTCCTCGCCCAGAGGTTGCTCGAGACGACCGAGCTCACAGTGGACGCGATCGCCCGCGAGTCGGGCTTCGGGACCGCCACCAACCTCCGCCAGCACTTCCGGTCGGTCCTCACCGCCTCGCCGGCCGCCTACCGGCGAAGCTTCCGTCAGTCGGTCGCCTGAGCGCTCGTCCCCTCCGCCTCCCCGCTGGCGGACGGACCCACCGGCTGGCTGCCACGACGGTCCGGCGGCGGGGGGCGGCGGGAAGAGGCACCGGTCGCCTGCTCGACGGCGTAGGCCAGCTCGAGAAGCCGTCGGTCCCCGCGGGGTCGGCCGACGAGCTGGATCCCCACCGGCAGACCCCCGGCGGTGAAGCCGCACGGGACCGAGATGGCAGGCAGCCCCGTGACGCTCACGAAGTAGGCGGCCCGCATCCAGTCGAGATAGCTCCCCTGGGGCACCCCTTCGATCTCGGTGACCCAGGGGAGCTCCACCGGGAAGGGAGGGACCTGCGCGACCGGGAGGGCGAGGAGGTCGTAGTCGCCCATCAGGCGCTGGACCCGCCCATAGAGCGCCTCCCGCAGCACCTCCGCCCTCGCGAGGTCGCCGCCGGTCACCCGCAGGCCCCTCGCGATCTCCCACCGGAGGTCCGCCTTCAACATCTCCGGGTGCTGCTCGAACACGTCGCCGAGGGACAGCGCCTGGTACCACGACCTCCAGGTCCGGAAGGCCTCCTCTGCCCCGGCGAAGTCGACCTCGACGTCCTCCACCTCCCAGCCGAGCCCGGTGAGGGCAGGGCGGCCGACGCCCTCGAGCACGGCGGTGACGTCCCGGCTCACCGGCAGACCCCCGAGATCGCGGTTCCATGCCACGCGCACTCGCGAGACGTCGGCCCCAAGCGGGGGAGCGAAGCTCGCCCCCGACACCGGGAGGGATTGCGCGAGCCTCGGATCGTCGCCTGCGATGGCGCTCAGCAGGAGGGCGACGTCCTCCACGCCACGGGCCATCGGTCCGGTCACGTCCATCGGGAACCAGCCTGATCTCGTCGGCCACTTCGAGACGAGCCCGGCGGTCGGGCGGAAGCCGACCACGTTGCAGAAGCTGGCCGGGTTGCGAAGCGACCCACCGAGGTCCGACCCGTCGGCCAGGGCGACCATGCAGGTTGCCAGCGCCGCGGCCGCTCCTCCGCTGCTCCCGCCGGCGGTCCGGGCGTGGTCGTAGGGATTGCGGGTCGCCCCGAACACCGGGTTGAACGTCTGCGACCCGGCGCCGAACTCCGGCGTGTTGGTCTTTCCGATCGAGACCGCTCCCGCCGCCGCCATCCTCTCGACGACGGCCGCGTCGAAGTCCGGAACGTGGTCGGCGTACAGCGGAGAGCCGTAGGTGGTCCGGACGCCCCTCGTCTCGGCGAGGTCCTTGTGGGCGACGGGGATGCCGTGGAGCACCCCGACCGGGCCGTCTCGCACGATCAGCTCGTCGAGACGGCGCGCCGTCTCGACGGCGCGCTCGGCGGTGAGCGTCACCACGGCGTTCACGGCAGGGTTCACCCGCTCCACCTGATCGAGGTGGCAGGCGAGGACCTCCCGTGCCGACACGGCCCGAGTCCGGAGCAGCCCGCCCAGCTCCACGGCGGAGAGGAGGTGGAGCTGTGGTTCATGAGCGGTCACGCGGGTCCCCCGGCGCTCAGGCAGTGAGAGCCCTGCCGATTCGGCTGCGGGCCGGCTCTACCAGGCGCTCTCGAGCGCCGTCAAGGGCTCCGGGAGGCGAGGGCGCCAACCCGTGCGCACCGCGTCCCGCCGAATGTCGCCCTCCAGGCGGGAGCGGTAGCGTCCAGCTCGGCGGGCCCGAGTCGGCCGACTCCGCCCGTCACCGGGTCTGCGACGACCAGGACCAGCTTCGAAGGAGACGACATGACCGGCACCGGGCACGGGGCAACGAGGCACCGTGCGATCTCGTTCTGGTACTCGGAGATCGACCCGCCACCTCGTCGACGCGACCCTCTCGATGGCTCCCGGGAAGCGGACGTCTGCATCGTCGGGGCTGGCTTCACCGGCTTGTGGACGGCGTACTCGCTCCTCAAGGCCGACCCGTCGCTCGAGGTGGTGGTGCTCGAGTCCGAGGTCGTCGGCTTCGGGGCGTCCGGGCGCAACGGGGGGTGGGTCGAGGGCAGGATCGCCGGGGACCGCGAGCACTGGGCGGAGCTCGGTGGACGGTCCGGCGCCCTCGCCCTCGAGCGCGCCATCCAGGCCACCGTCGACGAGATCGGCAAGGTGACGGCGGCAGAGGGCATCGAGTGCGACTTCACAAAGGGCGGAACCCTGACGGTGGCCCAGACCCCGCTCCAGCTCGAGAAGGTGCGGGCCGAGGTCGAGGAGGACCGGGCCTGGGGGCTCGGCCCCGAGGACAGCGTGCTCCTCGACGGGCCGGCGACGACCGAGCGGGTGGCGGTGGACGGAGCCGTCGGGGCGCGCTACAGCCCCCACTGCGCGAGGGTCCAGCCGGCGAAGCTGGCGGTCGGGCTCGGGGAGGCCGTCGAGCGCCTCGGGGCGACGATCCACGAGGGGACCAGGGTCACCGAGATCGGGCCGCACCTCGCCCGCACCGCCACTGGCGAGGTGAGGGCGAAGTTCGTCGTCCGGGCGACCGAGGCCTACACGGCGACCCTCGCCGGCCAGCGCCGGGTGATGCTGCCGATCACGAGCTGCATGATCGCGACCGAGGTGCTCGGCCCGGAGACCTGGAGCGCCCTCGGGTGGGAGGCAGCGGAGACCATGCTCGACGGCGCACGGCGCTTCGTCTACATCCAGCGGACCGGCGGCGGGCGGATCGCGCTCGGCGGCCGGGGCACGCCCTACCGCTACGGTTCCCGCACCGACGCCGAGCACCCACCCTCGAGCGACGCCGTCCGGTCGCTTCGCGAGCGCCTCGTGTCGCTGTTCCCCGCCCTCGGCGACGTCACGGTCGACGGCGCCTGGCAGGGGGTGCTCGGCGCCCCCCGCCAGTGGGCACCGGCAGTCGGGATCGACCGGCAGACGGGCCTCGCCTGGGGCGGCGGCTACGTGGGCGAGGGGGTGGCGGCGGCGAACCTGGCGGGACGCACCCTGGCGGATCTCATCCTCGGGCGCGACACCGATCTCACCCGGCTCCCGTGGGTCGGCGGCCTCGGGCGTCCGTGGCCGCCCGAGCCGCTCCGCTTCGCCGGCGTGCGCGGCGTCAACGCCATGATGGAGATGGCGGACCGACGGGAGTGGCGGACCGACCAGACCTCCCTCGTCGGGCGGGTGGCCCACCTCATCTCCGGTCGCTGACGCGGCGGCCCACCAATCGCCACGGCGGGGCTGCGCCTGCGACGACGGCGGCCTCCTTCCTCCCGTGTGCAGGTGGGTTGCGGGCTCGGTGACGGCCGGCGTGAGGCGCCGGAGGAGACGATCGCCGGCGGCCCTGCAGGGCAGCCGTCCCGGTGCCACGATTGCACCATGGTGGAGGAGTTCCTTGACGACGACACCGGCTACCTGACCTGGACGCGGCGGCACCCCCGCGGCTTCGTCCTCAACTGCGCCCGCAACCCGGGGGACGACTACCTCGTCCTCCACCACGCCGACTGCTACACGATCGGCGACGGGCCGGCGCACTCGAGGAGCTGGACGACGAGCTACCAGAAGGTGTGCGCCAACAGCGAGGCGGAGCTGCAGGAGTGGGCGCGCTCTCGGACCGGCGGCACCGCCTCTCGTTGCGGAGCCTGCTGGACCTGAGCGAGCCGAGGCGGGCCGTCGACCGCCCGACAGGGCTCACGCCCGTCGGTCGCCGGTCCGGCTCAGGTAGCAGGCCATGGCGAGCGGGCCGTCGCGGGCCGCCAGGTGGCGCGTGAGATAGCTCCGCCGCACATAGAGGTACGGCCGCACCTCGCAGAAGTCCCGTGCGAAGTAGCGGCGGAGCCCCGGGCTCCAGGCGATCCGCCCGGCCGGTCCGGGTTGGATCGCGACGAGGTAGTCGGCCCGCCCGAAGGCGGCGAGCCACTGGGCGGAGTCGAGACGGCGTGCCGCAGGCAGGCCGTGGGCCGACTCCTCTGCCAGGAAGAGGCCCGACGGGTCGAGCACGAGGGGGCAGGGCGCTCTCGAGTCGAGGAAGCGGTTCGACTCGACCAGCAGGCTCGCCGCGTCGGCGACGGCACAGGCGCTCCGCGGGATCAGGGCCTCGAGCGAGCGACCCCGGTCCCCGAAGGCAAAGCGCCGCCCCAGCATTCGCTCCGAGTGGAGCGTCCCGATGCCGAAGGAGGCGACGGCCGCCAACGCCACCGCGCCCGCCACGAGAAGGCCCGACCGTCCCGTCTTCGCGACGGCGCCGACGGCGAGCCCGAGGCTGAGCGCGAGGAAGGGCCCCTCGAAGGCCGGGTAGTGGTAGTACCACTCGGCCGGCAGGAAGAGCAGCACGGCGACGGCGACGGCGGCGAGAGGGGCGAACACCTCGAGCGGGCTGCGGCGGCCACGCCGGAGCAGGAGTCCGAGCCCGATCAGCGCCCCGTACGCGAGCACGGCCGCGACGGCGTCCGTCACCGTTGCATGGAACGGTCCGCCGCTCATGCCGCTCAGCCCCATCAGGCGCAGCCCTGGGCCGCTGCGCGTCGTCGTCGGCCGAACCGCCTGGGCGAGGAGGACCTGGCGGATCATGGCGCCGGGAGCCGAGACGAGGAACGGCAGCACGGGTCCGGCGAAGCCGACGGCGGTGCCGCCGACGAGGGCGCCGAGCCTCCTCCACCCACCGCCACGAGCGACGACGACAAGGACGAGGACGAGGAAGGGGGCCACGGCCCAGAGCTTCACGGCCCCGGCGAACCCGAAGGCGGCACCGGCGAGCGCGAGACGCGGCGAGCTGGCGAGGCCCTCGTCGCCGCCGAGCGCCAGCACCACGCCGACGAGGCAGAACAGGTCCAGATAGGGCTCGAGCAGGACCGTGTGGGCCGCGAAGAGGCTGGCGCGGTAGGCGACGAGGAAGCCACCACCGACGAGCACGGCGGCCGCCCCGTGACGGCGGAGCAGCCAGCCGACGAGAGCGACGTTCGCCACCTCGACGCCCGCCGTGAGCAGCCGCGCCGCCATCATGGCGTCCCGGGTGCCGGCCGCCAGGCTGATGAGGGCGGGCGGCGTGAGGAGGAGCGTCGAACCGGGGGGCTGGACGAAGACGAAGTCGCGGTACGGCAGGAGCCCGTGGACGAGGGCGACGGCGGCGCCGAGGTAGACGCCGTCGTCGTACTCGGTGTTGCCGAAGAGGAAGTGGGGGAGCGAGAGCGCGTAGCCGAGAGTGGCCCCAGCGGCCGCCACGACGAGGACGAACGCGAGCGCGGCGACGGTGACGCGTCTGCGTCCTTCACCCACCGGGCTCTCGGGTCCGGCGGCCCCCCCGCCGGCCACGAGGCCCACCACCGCCGAGCGGCTCACGGCGGCGAGGCTAGACATTCCCCCGTCGGTTGTCCGCGCGGCCCGTCGCTCGACCGGGCCTCCGGCACCTCCCAGTAGGGTTCGGCCGGTGCCCCGGCCGTCCCCGTCGATCGAGCGCGGCCGCCCGCATCTCCGCCATGCCGGCCTGCTCGCCGCCCTCCTCACCGCCACGGCGCTGTTCCGGATGACCCAGAACATGGCGGTGACGACGCTCTCCCTCCTCGCTCGAGACGACGTCCACCTGTCGGCCACCGAGATCGGAGCGCTCGGAGCCCTGATGGGCCTCATGGTCGCCCTCGTGACGCTGTTCGTCTCACGCCGGGTGCCCCACCAGCAGGCGGCGGTCTCGGCCGCGGCGGGCATGATCGGCCTGGCGGTGTCGCTCCTCGTGCTGGCGGCCGCCTCCTCCTTCGCCGTCCTTCTCGCCGGCGTCCTCCTCCTCGGCATCGCCGGGGGCATCGCGATGCCCGGGCTCCTCAACGCCGTCGTCTCGATCCGTGCGGGGGAGCGGGAGCGGGTCATCGCCGTCTACACCGTCACCTTGAGCGTGAGCCTCGCCGTCGGCCCGCTCGTCGAGACGCTCCTGCTCAGCTCGGCCGGCCAGGAGGTGCGGATCCCCTATCTCGCCTTCGCCGCCCTGCCCGTCGTCGGCGCCGGACTCATCCTCGCGGCGACCTGGCGCCGCCGCAGCGAGGGCGGCCGAGCCGGCGCCGCTCGCGAGGAAGAAGGCGAGCTCGCCGTCGACGCGGCCGGCGACATCGCGAGCGACCCCCCGCACCCGGCGCCGGCGAGCGCCGGGCGACGCCGGGGCGGTCTGCTCTCCAGCCAGAGCGGCCGCATCGCACTCGTCTCCCAGCTCCTCTACGCCGTGCCCTTCGCCGGGATCACGGTCTTCGGCGCCCTCGTCGCCCGGGTCGGCTACGGGGCGAGCCCGGCCCGGGCACAGCTCGGCTTCACGGTCTTCTTCGTCTTCTCCCTCGCCTCTCGTGCCGTCGTCGCCTGGCGGGCGCCCATCGGGCGCAAGGTGGGGCTGCTGTGGGCCTCCGCCGCCCTCACCGCCGCCGGCCTGCTGCTGCTCGGGGTGGGGGAGGGGCAGCTCGCCTATCTCGCCGCCATGGCGATGCTCGGGGTGCCGCACGGCCTCACCTTCCCGATCGCCCTCGCCCTCGTCGCCGAGAGCACGGCCGTCACCGACCTCCCACGGGCGAACGCCACGCTGCTCGGGAGCACCAACCTCACCTCGGTGATCGTCCCGCTCGTCCTCGGAGCGGTCATCCCGGCCGTCGGCTACCGGGGGATGACCCTTGTCATGCTCGGCCCCGTCGCCGCCTTCGCCCTCGTGCAATTCGGCCTCCGGAGCGGTCCCCGCCGGGCGGCATAGGTTCTCCTCGGCACCGGCGCCAGCGGGCTAACGTCCTCGCGAATGGACGTCGGTGGGCGACTGACAGGCGAGGGAGCACCGCAGCCGCAGTGGCTCGCCGCCCCGCCCTCGCCGACGGCGCCAGCCGACCGGTTGCTGCCGGAGCGCCGCGGCTACCGCCTGAAGCGCCGCCTCCTCGGTCGCCCGCTCACCTCCGAGGACCTGCACTCCGAGCGCCTCAGCCGGCCGATCGCCCTCGCGGTCCTCTCCTCGGACGTGATGTCGTCGTGCGCCTACGCGAGCGAGTCGGTGCTGCGGATCCTGCTCCCCGCCGCCGGGCTCGGCGCCTTCGTCCTCCTCACGCCGGTCACCGGTCTCCTGCTCGTCGTCCTCGGCGTGGTCTGCCTGTGCTACCGCCAGGTCGTCGAGACCTACCCCGTCTCGGGCGGTTCGTACGTCGTGAGCCGGGAGAACTTCGGCTTCGCCGTCGCGCAGATCCCCGGGGCCTCGCTGCTGCTCAGCTACGTCCTCACGGTCGCCGTCTCGGTGGCGGCCGGGGTCGACGCGGTCATCTCCGCCTTCCCCGTCCTCTCGCCCTATCCCGTCGAGCTGTCGATCGCCTGCGTGCTCGTGCTCACCTACGGCAACCTCCGGGGCATCCGCGAGGCGGGGCGGATCTTCGCCGTGCCGACCTACTGGTTCCTCGCCAGCATGGCGTTGCTGGCGCTCATCGGCTTCGGCCGGTTGCTCCTCTCCGGCCACCTCGCCCACTACCCGCTCGCCGCCTCGGGCCACGTCCCGATCGGCAACGAGGGCTCGGGGCTGCTGTTCGGCGCCGGCGTCTTCCTGTTCCTGCGCGGCTTCGCCAACGGCGGCTCGGCGATGACCGGCATGGAGGCCATCTCCAACGCCGTCCCGGTCTTCCGGGACCCGACGGTCCGCAACGCCCGCTCGACGCTGCTGCTCATGGCCTCGATCCTCGGGGCCATGTTCCTCTCGGTCTCGGTGCTGGCCGCTCTCACCCATGCCGTCCCCTTCATCTCCGGCACCCCGACGGTCCTGAGCGAGATCGGGCGGATCGTCTTCGGGGCCGGCACGGCCGGGCAGATGGCCTACTACTCGCTCCAGCTGAGCACGGCCCTCATCCTGATCCTCGGGGCCAACACGAGCTACAACGGCTTCCCCCTCCTCGTGAACTTCATCGCCTCGGACTCCTACCTGCCGCGCCCGCTCCGCACCCGTGGCCACCGCCTCGTCTACTCGAACGGGATCTACGCCCTCACCTTCGTCTCGGCGCTCCTGCTCGTCGTCACGAGGGCGCAGGTCGCCTCGCTCATCCCGCTGTACGCCTGCACGGTCTTCACCGGCTTCTCGATGGCGGGTGCCGGCATGACCAAGTACCACCTCACCCACGACTCCCCCCACCGGCGCCGCCACCTCCTCGTCGCCGCCAGCGCCTTCGTGGCGAGCGTGGCGGTCACCTTGATCTTCGTGGTGACCGAGTTCTCGCGCGGCGCCTGGCTCGTCGTCGTCTGCATCCCCCTCATCGTCTTCGTGCTCACCCGGACGAACCGCCGCTACAGCGAGGAGCGCCGGGTCCTCGCCGAGGACACCGACGACGCCTCGAGCGACCGCCCGCTGCTGAAGCACCACGTCGTGCTCGTCCTCGTCGACAGCCTCGACCTCGCCACCGCACGCGCCATCCAGCTCGCCCGCACCCTGGCGCCACCCGAGAGCGTCCGGGCGGTCCATTTCGTCCTCGAGCCGGAGCGGGCGGTCACGCTCTCGCGCCACTGGCGCGAGCTCGGCCGGTTCCGGATCCCGCTCGAGCTCGTCGAGTGCCCCGACCGCCGGCTCATGAAGGCGGCCGCCGAGATGACGGCGTCGCTCGCCGCCGACGGCGAGACAGAGGTGACCGTGGTGCTGCCGAGGCGGATCTACTCCGGCTTCGCCAACCGGCTGCTCCACTCGAACACCGCCGACCGCCTCGTCACGGCGCTCAGCACCGTCCCGAACGTGAGCGCCACCATCGCCCCGTTCAACGTGGCGGGCCACCTCCGCCACCGCCGCGTCGCCGCCCAGGCGGTGGACGCCGACGGGACAGAGGAGTCGAGGGCCCCGCGGCGGGCACCGGAACGACCCAAACGGCGGCAGAGCGGCGCGGCGGACGGCAGAATCGAAGTCATGGACGAGACGACGCCGATCGGCGAGCTCACCTACCGGCGCCGGGCCACGATCGCCGGCAAGATCCGGGCCATGCGGGTGCAGCCCTGGTCAGGCCTGCAGACCCTCGAGTGCACCCTCGTCGACGGAACCGGCGCGGTGAACGTCGTCTTCGTCGGACGGCGGCACGTCCCCGGCATCGAGGTCGGGACGGTCCTCGTGGTCGAGGGCATGGTCGGCCGCTACGACGGCCGGCTTGCCATCACCAACCCGAGCTACCGGTTCGCCACGCCCTCCTTTAGGGAGAAGCCGGCCGTCTCCTGAGTCTTCGGACCGATCCGCTCGGCGGCCCCGCCCGGGAGGCGGGCCGGCGGGTCCGCCTGGCCTCCGAGGAGGCGCAGCAGCGGCCCGGGGCCAGAGCCAGGCGGGAGCGGGGGAGGGGCCTGGGCGAGGAAGGCGGCGCCGACGTTGTCGGCGAGGGTGAGGGCGAAGACGCGAAGCTCGCGCCCGGGCAGCTCGCCCTCGAGGCCGAGCACGAAGCAGCCGATCCGCTCCCCCTGCACCACGACGGGGAGCTCGACCTCGAACGGGCCCTCCGGCGCCCGGTCGAGCACGGCGCCGTCGGGAGCGAGGAACAGGCCGTTCTGCTCGAGTCGCGGTCGGGCGGCGGCCTCGTCGGCCTCGAAGCGGCACGACGAGAGCCGAAGGACCCGCGAGAGGTCCGCCACGACCGCCTCGAGGACCCGGACGAGCTCCTCGCCGCTCGCCACGAGCTGGGCCGCGCTGCGGATCGTGGCGAGCCCCCGGTCACGCTCCCGGCCCGCCCGACGGCTGGCGCTCAGCCGGACGGTGAGCTCGCCGACGAGGGCGGCCACGACCGCCAGCACGACGGTCGTCTCGACGTCCGGGTTGCGGGCGATGGCGAGGCGGTCGTAGGGGACGGTGTCGAAGAACTCGAACCAGAAGGCGGCAGAGACCGCCCCGACGACGACGAGGTGCCGGGCGCCGGAGAGTCCCATCGCCCCGACCGCCACCACGAGCAGCAGGGCGAGGTCGACGTTCGGAAGCCGCGAGCGCAGCGGGACGAAGCCGAGGGCGAGGACGAAGGGGACGAGGAGCGAGGCGGCTGTCCCGGCGACGGCGACGACCGGGGAGCGCCGGCCTCCTGCACCTCGCGTCATCGCCTCAGCCTAAATGACCCGCCGGTGCGGCCGGCAGCCGTCGAGAGACGGCCGGCCGGTCGCCGGCCTCAGCCCTCGAGCGCGCCACGCAGCTCGGCGAGGCGGTCGCGCTGGAGGGAGTACCAGACCCACTTCCCACGGCGCTCACCCCTGACGAGGCCCGCCTCGGCCAGGACCTTCAGGTGGTGGGAGACGGTCGGCTGGGACCTCCCGAGCGGGCCGACGAAGTCGCAGACGCACACCTCCCCGGCGGGGGCGGCGGCGAGCATGGAGAGCAGCCGGAGCCGCACCGGGTCGGCCAGGGCACCGAAGCCCTGAGCGAGGGCGCCAGCCGGCGCCGGATCGAGCGGCGCCGCCAGCACCGACGGGCAGCACACCTCTCCGCCGGTCAGCTCCGGCGCCTCGAGGACCGGTGTCCGTCTCATGCCGCCTCCCATTGACAACTATGGATGTATCGAGCATCATCAACGCATCGACAGAGATCGATGCTACCAGGAGGCAGGCCGATGTCCCGGATCCAGCTCGCGCTGAACGTCGCCGACCTCGGCGAGGCGGTCGAGTTCTACTCGACGCTCTTTGGAACCCCACCCCGCAAACTGCGGCCGGGCTATGCCAACTTCGCCGTCGCCGACCCGCCCCTCAAGCTCGTGCTGTTCGAGGGCGAGGCAGCAGCCGGAGGGAGCCTCAACCACCTCGGGATCGAGGTGGACGACACCGACGAGGTCGCGGCGGCCACCCGGCGGCTCGCCGGAGCAGGCCTCGAGGTGGCCGAGGAGAGCGAGACGACTTGCTGTCATGCCGTGCAGGACAAGGTGTGGGTGCACGGTCCGTCGGGCGAGCCGTGGGAGGTCTACACCGTGCTCGCCGACGAGGAGGAGGGCCCGGCCGGAGCGACCTCGTGCTGTCAGGAGGAGACGCTCGCTCCTCCCGAGGGCCAGGTGGAGCCGGCATGCTGCTGAGCGGACCGACTGCCCGCCGGAGAGCGCGGTGAGCGAGGCGAGCGTCCTCGACGGGGGCCGGCGGGCGGGCGCGCAGGCCGTCGTCGGCCGCCTGTCGGTGCTCGACCGCTTCCTCCCCGCCTGGATCCTCCTCGCCATGGCGGCCGGCCTCGGCCTCGGACGGCTCGTCCCGGGAAGCGCCCGGGTGCTCGACTCGGTCCAGGTCTCCTCGGGGACGTCGCTCCCGATCTTCCTCGGCCTGCTCGTCATGATGTACCCGGTCCTCGCCAAGGTCCGCTACGGCAGGCTCCAGACGGTCACGAGGGACCGGCGCCTGCTCGTGGCCTCGCTCGTCATGAACTGGGTGGTCGGCCCGGCGGTCATGTTCAGCCTGGCGTGGCTGCTCCTCCCCGACGAGCCCGCCTACCGCACCGGCCTCGTCATCGTCGGCCTCGCCCGCTGCATCGCCATGGTCCTCGTCTGGAACGAGCTCTCCTGCGGGGACCGGGAGGCCGCCGCCGTCCTCGTCGCCCTCAACTCGCTGTTCCAGATCGCCGCCTTCTCCCTGCTCGCCTACTTCTACCTCGGGCTGCTCCCGCACTGGCTCGGCCTCCCGGGGGCGGGGCTCCACCTGTCCTTCGCGAGGATCGCCGAGACGGTGGCGATCTTCCTCGGCGTCCCGCTCGTCGCCGGCGCCCTCACCCGCCTCGTGGGAGAGAGGGCCCGGGGGAGGGAGTGGTACGAGTCGAGGCTGCTGCCCCGCCTCGGCCCCTTCGCCCTCTACGGGCTCCTCTACACGATCGTCGTCCTGTTCGCCCTGCAGGGGCGGACCATCACGAGCCGGCCGGGCGACGTCGCCCGCATCGCGCTCCCGCTCGTCGCCTACTTCGGGCTCATGTGGTTCGGCTCGTTCGCGCTCGGCCGGGCCCTGCGCCTCGGCTACCCGCGCACCGCCACGCTCGCCTTCACCGCGGCCGGCAACAACTTCGAGCTCGCCATCGCCGTCGCCATCGGGGTGTTCGGGGTGACGAGCGGCGAGGCCCTGGCGGGCGTCGTCGGCCCGCTCATCGAGGTCCCCGTCCTCGTCTCGCTCGTCTACGTCTCGCTCGCGGCGAGCCGGAGGCTGTTCCGACCGGTTGGCACGGTTGCAGCGGTGGAGCAGCCGTGAGCCAGAGCCCTCCGGTCGTCCTGTTCGTCTGCGTCCACAATGCCGGACGCTCCCAGATGGCCGCCGCCCTCCTCGAGCGGGAGGCGGCCGGACGGCTCCGGGTCGCCTCCGCCGGCTCCGAGCCTGCCGCCGAGTTGCACCCCGCCGTCGTCTCGGTCATGGCCGAGATCGGGATCGACCTCTCCGCGGCCAGGCCGACCGCCCTGTCCGACGAGGCGGCACGCTCGGCCGACGTCGTGGTCACGATGGGCTGCGGCGACGCCTGCCCGATCTACCCGGGCAGCCTGCACCTCGACTGGGACGTCGAGGACCCGGCCGGCAAGCCGGTCGAGACCGTCCGCTCGATCCGCGACGACATCGCCGGCCGGGTGCGCCAGCTCGTCGGCCGCCTCGCCGCCGGTCCACCGGAGGGGGAGGCCTCTCTCACTTGACGTGAACGTCAGATATGGTTTTCCGTTAACGTTAAGTGCATGACAGGACGCGACGGGCTCGCCGAGGCGCCGGGGGGCGCCGCGACGGCGAAGAAGGACGACCCCTACAAGGGGAAGTGGCTCACCCTCTCCAACACGACGCTCGGCATGCTGATGGTGGTCATCAACCAGTCCATCATCCTCATCGCCCTTCCCAACATCTTCCGCGGGATCCGGCTCAACCCGCTCACCCCGGGCAACTCGAGCTACTTCCTCTGGCTGCTCATGGGCTTCTCCGTGGTGACGAGCGTGCTCGTCGTGAGCTTCGGCCGCCTCGGCGACATGTTCGGCCGCGTCCGCATGTACAACCTCGGCTTCGCCGTCTTCAGCGTCTTCTCGATCCTGCTCGCCCTCACCTGGCTGCACGGCACGGCGGGGGCGCTCTGGCTCATCGTCATGCGCGTCTTCCAGGGAGTGGGCG
>JAKACF010000347.1 GCA_021821585.1 Actinomycetes bacterium | reverse complement strand
GCGGGAGGAGCACTCGCTCGAGGAGGGTCTCGAGCTCTTCGCCGACCAGCCCTACAAGGTCGAGATCATCGAGGGGGTGGGGGGCAGGGACGCCGAGACCGCCAACGAGGTCGACGCCGCCGCCGGGGTCGTCACCGCCTACCGCAACAGCGAGCAGTTCGTCGACCTCTGCCGCGGGCCGCACGTCCCCTCGACCGACCGGCTCGGCCACTTCAAGCTGATGCGGGTGGCGGGCGCCTACTGGCGGGGGGACGAGCACCGCCAGCAGCTGCAGCGGATCTACGGGACCGCCTTCGAGTCCGAGAAGGCGCTCGCCGAGCACCTGAGGCGGCTCGAGGAGGCAGAGCGCAGGGACCACCGCAAGCTCGGAGCGGAGCTCGACCTGTTCTCGTTCCCGAGCGAGATCGGCTCGGGTCTCGCCGTGTTCCACCCGAAGGGCGGTCTCGTCCGAAAGCTCATGGAGGACTACTCCCGGCTCCGCCACGAGGAGGCGGGCTACGAGTTCGTCTACAGCCCCCACATCACCAAGTCGGAGCTGTTCGAGACCTCCGGGCACCTCGACTGGTACGCCGACGGCATGTTCCCGCCGATGGAGCTCGACGAGGGGCAGCGGTACTACCTGAAGCCGATGAACTGCCCGTTCCACGTGCTCGTGTACAAGAGCCGCCAGCGCAGCTACCGGGAGCTGCCGCTCAGGCTGTTCGAGTTCGGCTCGGTCTACCGCTACGAGAAGTCCGGCGTGGTGCACGGCCTCACCCGCGTGCGGGGGATGACCCAGGACGACGCCCACATCTTCGTCACGAGAGAGCAGATGCACGACGAGCTGTCCTCGCTCCTCGTCTTCGTGCTCGGCCTGCTCGAGGACTATGGCCTCGACGAGTTCTACCTCGAGCTGTCGACCAAGCCGGAGGAGAAGGTCGTCGGGAGCGACGCCGAGTGGGAGGAGGCGACCGAGACCCTCCGCCAGGTGGCGCTCCAGATGGACCTCGACCTCGTCCTCGACGAGGGCGGGGGCGCCTTCTACGGTCCGAAGATCTCCGTCCAGGCCCGGGACGCCATCGGCCGCAGCTGGCAGCTCTCGACGATCCAGCTCGACTTCCAGCTGCCCCAGCGCTTCGGGCTCGAGTACGCCGGCGCCGACAACGCCCGCCACCGGCCGATCATGATCCACCGGGCCCTGTTCGGATCGGTCGAGCGCTTCTTCGCCGTCCTGCTGGAGCACTACGCCGGAGCCTTCCCCACCTGGCTGTCGCCCGTGCAGGCGAGCATCCTGCCGGTGCGCGACGACCATGCCGCCTATGCCGAGCAGGTGCGCAGCGCCCTCGTCGCAGTGGGTGCACGGGTCGAGCTCGACCCGGCCGACGAGCCCCTCGGTGCCAGGATCCGCCGGGCCAAGCTCGCCAAGGTTCCCTATGTCCTCGTCGTCGGCGACGAGGACGTGACCGCGTCCACGGTGGGTGTCAACGAGCGGGGCAAGGACCGGCCGGATCGCAAGGTGCCGCTCGCGGACCTGGTCGGGCGGCTGGCCGCCGAGATCCGGGGGCCCCTCGGGCGGTCGGCGGGTGCGTCCGCGAGCAGGGAGCCGTGAGCCTCGACCAGCTCTGGGCGGGATGGCGGATGGCGTACGTCTCCTCCGCCGGGATCGAGCCCGCCACCGGGACGCCCGACGGATCGGAGTGCGTCTTCTGCTCGATCTTCGAGGCCTCCCTCGACGACGCCGCCCGGATGGTCGTCTGGAGGGGGGAGCGGGTCCTCGCCATGCTGAACGCCTTCCCGTACGCCTCGGGGCACCTCATGGTCATGCCGACCCGGCACGTCCGCGAGCTCGACGAGCTCGGGGTGGACGAGACGACCGAGCTGTGGGAGGGCGTGCGCCGGGCCGTCGGGGCCCTGAAGCGGGCCTACCGCCCCGACGGGTGCAACCTCGGGGTCAACCTCGGGCGGGCGGCCGGCGCCGGCATCCCCGGCCACCTCCACGTCCACGTCGTGCCCCGGTGGATCGGCGACACGAACTTCATGACGGCGACGGCCTCGGTCCGGGTGCTGCCCGAGGCGCTCTCGGACTCCTACGCCCGCCTGAGCGGGGCCTGGCAGTGAGCGGGCTCCCGCCTCAGCGCGGCTCGGAGGAGTTCGGCGGCTTCCTGCCGGACTCGACCTACGCCCCCCTTCCCTCGCGGTCCGACCGCACGCCGAAGGTCTGGGGATCCATCAGGGTGGACGGCGGAACGGTGGTGGCGGAGCTGCGCGGCTGGAGGGCGGTCGTCGCGATGAAGCGCAGCGTCGAGCTCCCGGTCTCCTCGGTCGTACGCGTCGTCCACGACCCGGCCTGCCGCGAGCACGTGCAGGCCAAGCTCCGCAAGAGGGCGGGCCGCTCGGGCGTCGTGCGGGTCGGCGTCTACCACTCGGTCGACGGCTGGTCCTTCTGGTCCGTCGGCATGGGGCGCAACGCCGTCGTCGTCGAGTCCGTCGGGACGCGCTACCGCTTCGTGGTGATCGAGGTGGCCGACCCCGTCGCGGTCGTCGACGAGGTCGCGCGAGCTGCGGGGCTCGCCGGGCGGGACGGGCCGGAGGTGCCGCCGGGCCCGATGCTGCCCGGCTGAGGCCGGCGGACGTTCAGGCCCGCTCGGCCTCGATCTGCTTCATGAGCCGCTCGGCGATCGGCGGGGGGACGACCTCGTAGCGCTCGTGCTCGAGGCGGAAGCGACCCCGGCCGCCGGTGAGGCTGCGAAGGTCCGTCGCGTAGCGGCCGAGCTCGGAGGTCGGCACGAGGGCGACCACGACCTGCTCGTCGCCCTCGCCGCTGTCGGTCCCGAGGACGCGGCCGCGCCGGGAATTGAGGTCGCCGAGGACGTCGCCCTGGTAGGCCGACGGGACGGTCACCTCGAGGCGCGACACCGGCTCGAGCAGGACGGGCCCGGCCGCCTCGACGGCCTCCTTGAAACCGAGGGAGGCCGCCATCTTGAAGCTCATCTCGGACGAGTCGACGGAGTGGAACTTGCCGTCGTAGCAGGTCACCTTGACGTCGACGACCGGGAAGCCGAAGTGCCCGCCGCTCCCCATCGCCTCCTGGACGCCCTTCTCCACCGCCGGGATGAACTGGCGCGGGATGGCACCCCCGACGATGGCGTCGACGAACTCGAAGCCCGACCCCCGCTCGAGCGGCTCGAGGCGGAGGTTGCAGACGCCGTACTGGCCGTGACCGCCG
>JAKACF010000024.1 GCA_021821585.1 Actinomycetes bacterium | reverse complement strand
GGAGCTGTTCTCCGAGACGCTGGCGAAGTAGGTGAGGTAGCGCAGGTCGACCTCGGCCCGTGAGCTCGCCGGTCCGGTCGGCTCCGGGAAGTCGGCAGGCATGGCGAGATCATGACCGCCGGCCCCCGGGGACGGCGCCACCGGTTCGGCTCGTCCCGGGCACGCCCGCCGCGTCGAGGGAGCGGGTGGCCTGTGGGGATCCGCGTCCGGCCAACACCCCTCACGTACATTGCCGGGCATGGCGCCGTGGTACGACGGTCCGCTCGTCGGCCTCGACTTCGAGACGACCGGGGTCGACCCGTCGTCGGACCTCCCGGTGCAGGTGGCCCTCGTCGCCTTCGACGCCGGGAGGTGGGGGGAGCGATCGGTCTTCATCGTCGACCCGGGAAGGGAGGTGCCCGCGGCGGCCGTGGCAGTGCACGGCATCTCCACCGCCCGGGCCCGGCGCGAGGGCCTCTCCCTCGAGGAGACGGCGCGGCGGGTCCACCGCGGGCTGAAGAGCGCAGTCGACGAGGCGGTCCCGCTCGTCGCCATGAACGCCAGCTTCGACGTCACGATCGCCGCCCTGCTCTTCGAGCGGGCCGGCCTGCCGCCACTCCGCTACGACCGGGTGATCGACCCGCTCGTCATCGACCGGAGGGTCGACCCGAAGCGCCCGGGCAAGCGCCGCCTCGATGCCCTCTGCGCCCACTACGGCGTGGTGCTCGAAGGGGCGCACGACGCCGGGCAGGACGCGGCGGCCGCCGTCGCCCTCGCCCGGGAGATCGGGCGCCGCTTCCCCGAGGCAGGCCGGCTGGACCCCCTGCGCCTCACCGCCCTGCAGGCCGGCTGGCACCGCGAGTGGGCGGTCGACTTCCACCGCTGGTGCCTGAGCGAGGGCCGCCCGGGCCTGGCGCCCGAGGAGTACCTCTGGCCCGTCCGCCTCGGGCCGCGCCCTGCTCAGTCCGAGAGGGAACCGAGCACGATGTCGATGTCCTCCTCCGAGGAGCGGGGGTTCACGACCGCCAGGCGGATGGCCGGGGCGCCCTCGTGGGTCGTCGGCACGACGAAGGCCGTCCCGCTCGAGAGCAGCGCAGCGGACCACTCGTAGTAGCGCGCCTCGCTCCAGCCGCGCCGGCGGAAGGCGACGACGGAGAGCTTCGGGTCGCCGATGAGCTCGAGGTGCCCGAGCTCGCGGACGCGGCGGGCGGCGTAGTCGGCCACCTCGAGCGTCCGCTCGATGGCGGCGGAGTAGGCGTCGGTCCCGTAGGCGGCGAGGGAGAACCAGAAGGGGAGCCCCCGGGCGCGCCGGGTGAGGTGGAGGGCGTAGTCGGACGGGCTCCACTCCTCGCCCGTGCGCAGCGGCTCGAGGTAGGAGGCGTGCTGGGAGTGGGCGGCGAAGGCCACCGCCGGGTCCCGGTAGAGGAGTGCGGCGCAGTCGAAGGGGGCGAAGAGCCACTTGTGCGGGTCGACGACGAACGAGTCCGCCCGCTCGATGCCGGCGAACATCGCCCTGCGGCTCGGGGCCGCCAGGGCGGCCGCCCCGTAGGCGCCGTCCACGTGCAGCCACAGGTCACGGGAGGCCGCCACCTCGGCGACGCCCGCCAGGTCGTCGACGACCCCCAGGTTGGTGGTGCCGGCGGTGGCGACCACGGCGAAGCAGATCCGCTCGGGGTGCTCGGCGGCGGAGCGGTCGAGGGCGGTCCGCAGTCCCGGCCCGGTGAGGCGCCCGTTCTCGTCGGGCTCGATCCCGATCAGGTCGACGTCCATGGCGGCGGCCGCGCTGTGGACCGAGGAGTGTGCCTCCGTGCTGGCGGCGACGGCGTAGCGGCGGGAGAAGTCACGCTCGCGCCCGGTGGCCGCCTCCCGGGCGAGCTGGCGGTGGCGAGCCGCCACGAGCGCCGAGACGTTGGCGAGGGTGCCGCCTTGGACGAAGACGCCGCCGGCGCTCTCGGGGAAGCCCGCCAGGCTCGCCAGCCAGGAGAGGGCCTGGTTCTCGGCGTAGACGGCGCCGGCCCCCTCCATCCAGCTGCCGCCGTAGATCGAGGAGGCACCGACGACGAGGTCGAACAGCGTGCTCGCCGGCGTCGGAGCACACGGGATGAACGAGAAGTACCGGGGGTGGTCGATCGAGATGCACGCCGGGGCGAGCACCTCGGCGAAGATGCGCAGCGCCTCCTTGCCCCCGATCCCCTCGGCGGTGATCGTCCGACCCGCCTCCTCGGCGAGCTCGTCCGGCGAGCGCGGCCCGTCGAGGGGCACCGGCCGCAGATGGAGACGCTCCTCGGTGTAGGCCAGCACGTCGGCGGCGAGCCGCTCGGTCTCCTCGGTCCACTCGTGCAACGCGAATCCTCCTCGCCTGTCTCCTGCCCGGCCCTGCCTAGCACGCGGCGACGGCCCTGCTCGCAGCGGTCGCGGACACCGGCGGGGCGGTCGGCCGGGCGCTAGCCTTTGCGCGCCGGGCGGGCCTCGGCACGCTGCAGGAGAAGGTATCGGTGGGCCGGCCCGGGTGGGGGAGGCGATGGGGCGCGACGAGATGCATGCGGGCTCCCCGCAAGGCGGTGGTCCCGAGGGAGGAGAACCCCTCGCCGTCTCGCTGGCGGCCGAGCGGGCGGCGCGCTCGCTCGCCGAGCACCTCGACGACTGGATCGAGCGGCTCCGCAGCGCCGCCACCGAGGCGGTCACCACCCTCTCGCTCGACGAGGTGATGCGGACCGCCCTCTCCGAGATCGCCGCCAACCTGAAGGTGGACGAGGCGGCGCTGCTCATCGCGGCCGAGGACGAGTCCGAGCTCGTCGCCCGCACCGCCGTCGGCCTCATCCAGGAGGTCGAGCTCGGGGTCCACATCCCGGCCGGGGCGGGCTTCGCCGGCAGGATCCTCGCCACGAGGGCCCCCCTCATCGTGAACAACCTCGAGCACTTCCAGGTCCACAGCCCGACGCTTCGCAACTCCGGGCTCAGCTCGATCGTCGGGGTCCCGATGATGGTCGGCGACCGCGTCCTCGGCGTGCTCCACGCCGGCAGCAGGGGACCGAGGCGATTCACCGACGCCGACCGGGCCGTCCTCGAGGTGATCGCCTACCCGATCGCGGCTGCCATCGAGCGGGTCCGGCTCTTCGAGTCCGAGCGCCGCCTGCGCGAGGCGGCCGAGGTCTCCGCCAGGCGGCTGGCGGCCCTCCAGCGCATCACGAGCGCCCTCGCCGGCGCCCGGGAGGCGAGCGAGGTCTTCCAGACGGTCGTCGACCACGCACCTGCCGGCGTTGCCGGCAAGGGGGGCCACCCCGGCATCTGGATGCTCCGCGACGGCCGGCTGCGCCGCGTGAGCGGCGGCGGCCCGGACGCGAGGGCCTTCCCGGAGATCCCGCTCGACTCCTCGCTCCCCGCCGCCGCCCACCTCGAGGGAGCCGAGCCGCTGTTCGTCGAGACCCGGGAGGAGATGCTCTCGCGCTGGCCGGTGCTCGCCACGACCGGGACGTGCGCCTTCGCCGGCTTCCCGCTCGTCGTCGACGGCGAGCGGCTCGGGATCATGTCGATCGGCTTCGACTCGGACCACCGCTTCGACGACGACGAGCGGGCCTACCTCACCGCCGTCGCCGAGCAGGCGAGCGTCGCCCTCGAACGGGCGCGCCGCGCCGAGGCCGATGCGGAGGCCCGGGAGCGGGAGGCCTTCCTCGCCGAGACGAGCCTGGCGCTCACCAACCGCTACGCCTCGCCGGCCCAGCTGCTCGACACCCTCGTCCGCCTGGCGGTCCCGCGCCTCGCCGACCGCTGCGCCGTGCTGCTCGAGCGGGGCGGGCAGATCGAGATGGTCGCCAGCTCGCACCGGCTCGAGCCCCTCTCGACCGACGATCGGGCCCGGCTCGCCGACCTCCTCTCCACCGGGCGGATCGACGCCGTCGAGGAGGTGCTCTCGAGCGGCCGGCCGAAGATCCTCGGCGGCTTCGCCGAGGACGCGCCCGACCTCGGCGAGCGCGGCCGGCTGGCGGCGGCGATCGGCCTCACCTCGGCCATGCTCGTGCCGCTCGAGCGCCACTCCACGCCCGTCGGCGTCATGGTCTTCCTCGCCTGCGGGGCCCATCCGCCCTACCGGTCCGAAGATCTCGAGGTGGCGACCGAGCTCGCCCGCCGGGCGGGCGCGCTCGCCGACGACCTCATCCAGCGCGACCGGGAGCGCACCCTCGCCGAGACCCTCACGAGGGCGCTGCTGCCCGCCGAGCTGCCGAGGCTGGCCGGGATCGAGCTCGCCGCCAGGTACCAGCCTGCCGAGTCGGGCCCGGTCGGCGGCGACTGGTACGACGCCTTCACGCTCCGGGGCGAGCGCGTGGGCCTCGTCGTCGGCGACGTCGGCGGCCACGGGGTCGAGGCGGCCTCGACGATGGCCCGCTGCGCAACGGGCTCGTCGCCTTCGCCTCCGAGGGCCACGAGGCGGCCTCCATCTTCGACCGCCTGAGCGGCCTCCTCTCGGGCGAGTGGACGAACTGGAACCTGCCGGACCCGATCGCGACCCTCCTGTTCGCCGTCCTCGACCAGACCACGCTCAGCCTCGAGCTCACCTGCGCCGGGCATCCCCCCTGGCTGCTCGTGCGCGACGGGACGCCGACGCTCCAGCCGACGGGAGGGCGCGTGCTCGCCGGGGGCCTCGAGGCCGCCCCGGCCGGCTCACGTCACCAGCTGTCCCCGGGCGACGTCTGCGTCTTCATGACCGACGGGCTCGTCGAGCGGCCCGGCGAGGACCTCTCCGAGTCGCTGTCCCGCCTCGCAGAGGCCGCCCGGAGCGGAACGACCGACGATCTCGAGGCGTTCGCCGACCACCTGCTCGAGGCGACGACGCCGGCCGGCGGGCGGCGGGACGACTGCTGCCTGCTCGCCTTCAGGATCGGATCGCCCGCTCGATCGCCTCGGCGAGACCCAGGTCCTTCTCGGTGATGCCGCCGACGTCGTGCGTCGTGAGCTGGATGTGGACGCGGTTGTAGACGTTCGACCAGTCAGGGTGGTGGTTGCGCTTCTCGGCCTCCAGGGCGACGGCCGCCATGAAGCTGAACGCCTCGACGAAGTCGGCGAAGCGGGCCTCCCGCTCGAGGCACCACCCCTTGCCCTCCACCTCGACCGCCTGCCAGCTCGCGAGCTCCCCGGCGAGGCGGGCGGCCACCTCGTCGGGGCCGAGCAGCGGCGGCCTCTTCTCACCCTCGGTCATCTCTCACCTCCACTGCCGCCTCCAGGCGGTGCGCCACCCGGCGCCTGCGCGGGACGGCAGCGGCCGACCATCCGGCGCGATCATGCGCGCGAGGTCCTACCATGAACGTCGTGCGCTCCGCCGAGATCCAGCTCGACCCGCACCCGGCCAGCGTCGGGCGGGCCAGGCGGTGGCTCTCGCGCCAGCTCGAGGCCTGGGGCCTCGAGGACCTCGACTACGACACGAGCGTGGTCGTGAGCGAGCTCGTCACGAACGCCGTCCTGCACGCCCACACCCGTGTGACCGTCACGGCGACCTACGACCGCGTGCTCCGCCTCGAGGTGTCGGACTCGGCCTCGGCGATGCCGATCCCGAGGGGCTCGCCCAACTCGACCACGGGGCGGGGCCTCCATCTCGTGGCCGCGCTCGCCACCGCCTGGGGCTACGAGGCCCGGCCGGCCGGCAAGGTGGTCTGGGCCGAGTTCGCCGACGAGTCGGTGCGCGACGACGACGAGAGCGTCTCGGGCCCGCCCGGTCGGGGCGCCACCATCACGAGCCTCGCCCGCATGCGCTCGGAGCGGACCGGCGAGCGCCCGCTGCTCGAGAGGACCGTCTGATGGCCCCCCCGGCGGCGGACGACGGAGGCTCCCGGCGGATCGAGCTCCTGCAGGTCCCCGTCGCCCTCTGGGCGCGGGCCGACGACGAGGCGCAGGACCTCATGCGGGAGTTCGCCGTCATCGTCCTCAACCGGGACCGGGTCGCGTCCGACGTCCCGGCCCGGCTGCTCGAGCTCATCAAGGAGCTGCAGGCGAGCTACGGCCCGGTGGGCGAGGCCCAGGCTGCCCGGCTCGAGCAGGCGAGGGCGGAGGAGCAGCCGTCGATCGAGCGCCTCAGCTACGAGGTGCCGGCGGGCATCGGCGACGACGTCCGTCGCCTGGCGGAGATGCTCGACGAGGCGGACGAGTACTGCCGCTCCGGGCAGCTGCTGTTGAGCCTGGCGACCTCGCCGGGGGCCAAGGCCTTCCGGGACTGGTTCTTCGACGAGTTCCACCGCCAGCTCGACGGCGAGGAGCCGACACCCTGGCCGAGCAGTCGGTTTGCCACACAGATACGGGAGGCCGTGTCCGAATGACCACCTTCACACCGGCGTACGAGGACGACCCCGTGACCTTCGAGATCGCCCGGAGCGACGAGGGCTCGCTCCCGGTGCTGAGCCTCGGGGGGGAGATGGACCTGCGAGCCGCCACGGAGCTGCGCGAAGCGCTCCTGAAGGCGCTCGCGGACGGCGGCGGGACCGTGCTTCTCGACCTGAAGGGCCTCTCGTTCATCGACTCGACCATCATCTCGGTGCTGATCATGGCGCGGAAGAGGGCGGACACCTCCGCCGGCGAGGTGCGGGTGCGCAACGTGCCGAGCCGCATCGAGCGGATCCTCTCGATCACGGGCATCGACTCGCTCTTCCCGGTCGTCGACGGGGAGGCCGGCGGCGCCTGAGCGCCAGCACGAGCGGACCGGCTCCCGCACTGGTACCGTCCCTGGGCGGCGGGTGGCGGCCCCTCTGCCCCCGGGGCCCCGCCCGCCGCGATCAGCCGTCCGCTCAGCCGAAGAAGACCTCGGCGACGGACCGGATCAGGTCCTTGTCGAGGGTCTTCAGCGTCGAGACGGCCTCGGAGATCGGCACCCGCTCGACCCGTGGGCCGTGCAGCGCCACCATCTGCCCGAAGGCTCCCTCGTGGGCGGCGTCGACGGCGGCGGTCCCGAAGCGGGTGGCGAGGACCCGGTCGAAGGCCGACGGGGTGCCGCCCCGCTGGACGTGACCGAGGATCGTGACCCGCGACTCCATGCCCGTCCGCTGCTCGATCTCCTCCGCCACCGTGTTGCCGATGCCGCCGAGGCGCGGGTGACCGAACTGGTCGATCTCCGGCGAGGCGACCGAGATCGTCCCCTCGGCCGGGAGGGCGCCCTCGGCCGCCACGACGATGGAGGCGAAGCGGCCCTTGGAGTGGCGCCGGCGGAGGTAGTCGCAGACGGCGTCGATGTCGAAGGGCTCCTCGGGGACGAGGATGGCGGCCGCCCCGCCGGCGATGCCGGCGTAGGTAGCGATCCACCCGGCGTGGCGGCCCATGACCTCGCAGACGATCACCCGGTCGTGCGACTCGGCCGTCGTGTGCAGCCGGTCGATGGCGTCGGCGGCGATCTCGACGGCGGTGTCGAAGCCGATCGTGAAGTCGGTCCCCGACAGGTCGTTGTCGATGGTCTTCGGGATCCCGACGACCTGCACGCCCGTCTCGGCCAGCCGGGCGGCGACCCCGAGGGTGTCCTCCCCGCCGATGGCGACGAGGGCGTCGATCCCGTCCTCCTGCAGGGTGGCGAGGACCTTCTTCTCGCCTCCCTCCACCTTGTAGGGGTTGGTCCGCGAGGTGCCGAGCACGGTGCCGCCCCGCGGCAGGAGCCCGCGGCACGAGGCGACGTCGAGCGGCACGCGGTCTGCCTCGACGAGGCCCCGCCAGCCGTCCCGGTAGCCGACCACCTCGTCCCCGTAGCCCACCTCGCACTTGCGGACGACCGCCCTGATGGCGGCGTTCAATCCGGGGCAGTCGCCTCCGCCGGTCAGCACTCCGACTCGCATGGCCACCTCCTCCGGGCCGGTCGCGCCCCGGCCCTCCTCCCCCCCGTCTACCGGGGGCGCCGGCCGGATCGTGCAGCCCGCCCGGTGCCGGCGCCGTCGGGCGGACCCGTCCCGGCAACCGGGCGGCGGGCCGCCCCAAAGACCGCGGCCGGGACGCCGGCGACGGTACTTTACGCTGGTCAGCCGTCGGGCCCCGGCGGAGCTAGACCACTGTGAACGGCCATCGAAGGTGGGAGCCCACGTGACATCTCGGAGCGAGACGGGAAGCCGGCGGGGGTGAGCCGGCCCGCGGCCGCCCACGGCTCGGGCGGCGGGAACGCCGGCGTCGAGGGCGGCGTGGGCAAGGTGCGCGGCCTGAGGCCCCGGTTGGGCGGCGACGGGCGGGGCCGCGCCTCCTCGCCTGTTCCCGAGGCCGGCGAGGAGGAGCCGGTCGAGGCCCGCGTCCGCCGCCCGGCCGACCTGCTCGGGGCGCTCGCCGCCCTGGCGGTCATCGCGGTCATCCTGCTTTCGGCGCACTCGCTCCCCGACACCCTCGCCCATCTCACGATCAGGGTGCAGCGGGCGATGCGCCACCTGCCGAGCATCCTCATCTTCGCCTGCGCGGTCGCCGCCGCCCTCTCGACGGTGGGCCTGCTCGTCGTCATGAGCGTCTCGCTCGCCCGCCGGCGGCCGAGGGACGGCCTGAACGCCGTCGTCGCCACCGCCGTCGCCATCAGCCTCGGGATCGGCTTCGTCGCCGCCTGGCACGCCTTCCGGGGCGGCATCGCCGAGGCGATGCTGCACGGGACCGACGGCTCCACCCTCGTGCGCGACGCCGTCATCGTCGCCTTCGTCGTCGGCTCCGACACGGTCCGCTACCACCGCTGGGGGCGCTACTGCACCGTCATCATCGGAGCGCTCCTCCTCACGGGGCTGGCGCTCAACGAGATCACCCTCTTCGGGGTGATCGTGGCCGCCCTCGGCGGCTACGCCGTCGGGCTCGGGACGAGGTGGTCGCTCCGGACCACCGTGCGCCGGCCGAGCCTCGCCTCGCTCGTCGCCGGGCTGCGGCGGGCCGGCATCGACGTCGCCCACCTCGAGCGGCCCGATGCCGAGTCGAGCGAGCTCGTCGGCGCGCTGACCGACGGCCGGCCCATCGTCTTGAAGGCCGCAGGCAGGGAGGTGCACGGCGCCGGCATCCTCCACCGCCTCTGGTCGGTCGTCCGGCTGCGGGGGGCGGCCACCGGCCGGCAGCCGATCAGCCTGCGCACCGCCCTCGAGACCGAGGCCCTCGCCAGCATGATGGCCTCCAACACCGGGGTCGTCGCCCCCCGCATCCTCCTGCTCGCCCACTTCGAGCCGGACACCCTCGTGCTCGCCCGGGAGCGCCTCGAAGGACCCGGGCTCGACCGGGGCGCCTCGGCCGACCAGGTGGAGGAGCTCTTCCGCTCGCTCCGGCGCCTGCACGAGGTCGGCGTCGCCCACCGGGACCTTCGCGCCGAGCAGCTCATCTGCGAGGTCGGCGACGACAACGGCGAAGGGCGGGTGGGCTTCCGCTCGCTCGAGAGCGCCGTCGTCGGCGCCGGCGAGCTCGTCCGGCGGCTCGACCTCGCCCAGCTGCTCGCCTCGGTCGGCTCCCTCCTCGGCGCCGAGCGGGCCGTGGCGGCCATGCGGGCCGGCTACCACCCGAGCGACGAGCCGGCCATCGCGGCGATCCTGCAGCCGGTGGCGCTGTCGGGCTGGGGCTGGTCCGAGATGCGCGCCGCCCGCAGCTGCCTGGCCGACGTCCGGCGGGAGCTGATCGGCGAGGGCAGGGTCGACCTCCCCGAGGCGCGGATCGAGCGCTTCCGCTGGCGCACCGTGGCAGCCGTCCTGGCGCTCGTCTTCGCCGCCTTCATCCTCGTCGGCCAGCTGCACCGGGTCGACCTCGTCGGCGCCCTGAAGCGGGCGGACTGGGCGTGGTTCGCCATCGCCGTGCTCGGCTCCGCCCTCACCTACCTCGGCTCGAGCCTCAACCTCATCGCCTTCGTCCCGAAGAAGGTGTCGGTCATAAAGGGCGCCCTCGTCGAGATCTCGGGCGCCTTCTTCGGCCTCGTCACCCCCCCGACGGTCGGGCACCTCGCCATCAACGCCCGCTTCCTCCACAAAGAGGGGATCGACGGCGCCACGACCGCCTCGGCCGTCGCCCTCTCCCAGCTCGTCAACTTCATCACGACCGTGGTGCTGCTCGTCGTGATGACGCTGCTCACCGGGGCCGGCGTAGGCCACCTCGACATCGTCCCCGGCCCGCGTCTCCTGGCGGCCCTCGGGGGCATGGTGGCGCTCGGGATCGTCCTCGTCACCGCAGTCCCGTGGACCAAGCGCCTCTTCTTCGTCCGGGTCTGGCCACGCATCCGGGGGACCTGGCCCCTGCTGCTCGACGTCCTCTCCCAGCCGCTCCGCCTCGCCCAGGGCATCGGCGGCAACCTCCTCCTCACCGCCAGCTACGTCCTCGCCCTCATCGCCTGCCTGCACGCCGTCGGGGCGCACCCGCCCATCATCGCGACGGCCGCCGTCTTCATGGCCGGGAACACCGTCGGGGCCGCCGCCCCGACCCCCGGCGGCCTCGGTGCCGTCGAGGCCGTCCTCATCACCGGCCTCGCCACGGTCGGGATCCCGGCCCACGAGGCGGTCCCCGCCGTCCTGCTCTTCCGGCTCGCCACCTTCTGGCTGCCGATCCTGCCGGGCTGGGGCATCTTCGTCCTGCTCCAACGCCGGGGCGTGCTGTGAGAGGGTGACCGGCTCCGTCACAAGAAAGATGTCGAGAGATATCTCTTGACAAACTAACTCTCGAGAGTATTCTCTCGAAGCGATGACCAGCGAACCTTCACCGGGAGCGGCCGGGTCCGGCGCCCCGGAGCGGCACCTGACGAGTGCCCAGGAGATGCGGGCCCTCACCCATCCGGTCCGCCTCGCCCTGCTCGAGGTGCTCCACATGGAGGGCCCGATGACGGCGACGCAGGCCGGCGAGGCGATCGGCGAGTCGGCCACGACCTGCTCGTTCCACCTCCGCCAGCTCGAGAAGTACGGCTTCGTCGAGGAGGCCGGCGGCGGCGCCGGGCGCCGGCGGCCCTGGCGCCTCGTCAGCCGCTCGATGAACTTCTCGGGCGCCGGCGACGCCGAGCGGTCGATCGCGGCAGGCGAGCTCGCCCAGCTCATCTTCCGGCGGTGGCTGGAGCGCTACGAGGCATGGAGCCGCGTCCAGGACCTCGACCCGGCCTGGGCCGAGGTGAGCGGGATGGCCCAGTCGGGCAACTACCTCACCCTCGAGGAGGCCGCCGAGCTGCGGGGCGAGGTGCTCGCCCTCTTCCGGCGCCACGCCGAGCGCGTGGAGGACCCCTCCCGCCGGCCGGCCGGCGCGCGTGCGGTGGAGATGGCGTTCTTCCTCAACCCGATCACCGGCATGCCGGCCGAGGAGCGGTAGCGTGCGGCGCCTCTTCAAGGAACCGAACGCCCGCTGGTACCTCGGCGGCCAGGCCTTCTCCCTCCTCGGGGACTCCTCGCTCTGGCTGGCGCTCGGCATCTGGGTGAAGGAGCTGACGGGCAGCTCGGGCGAGGCCGGCCTCGTGTTCTTCTTCTTCAGCCTGTCGTTCGTCTTCTCCCCCGTCGCCGGCGCCATCGTCGACCGGGTGCGCCGGCGGCCGCTGCTCATCGGGACCAACGCCGTCACCGCCCTCGTCGTGCTCGCCCTGTTCCTCGTGAACGGTCGGGGTCAGGTCTGGCTCATCTACCTCGTCATGTTCCTCTACGGCGTCTCCTACGCCTTCCTCGGCTCGGCCCAGTCGGCGCTGTTGAAGACGATGCTGCCCGACGAGCTGCTCGGCGACGCCAACGGGGCGCTCCAGACGATCCGGGAGACCTTCCGGCTCATCACCCCGCTCGTCGGCGCCGGGCTGTTCGCCGTCGCCGGCGGGCACGTGGTGGCCCTCGTCGACGCCGCCAGCTTCCTCATCGCCATCGCCGCCCTGTTGAAGGTGCGGGTCGACGAGCGACGGGCTCCCTCGCCCGGACCGAGCGAGTCGTGGGGACACGAGGTCACCGCCGGGGCCCGCCACATCTGGCACACCCCGGCCCTGCGCCAGGTCGTGACGGGGACGGGCATCGCCCTGCTCGTCGTCGGCTTCTTCGAGGCGCTCTCGTTCGCCATCGTGGCCGTCGGCCTGCAGCGCCCGCCGACCTTCCTCGGCGTCCTCATGGCGGCACAGGGAGCCGGCGCCCTCGTCGGCGGACCGACCGCCGCCCCGCTCATCCGGCGCACGAGCCCCGGGCGGACCGTCGGCTTCGGCATCGCCGCCATGGCGCTCGGCACGGTGGTGGTGATGGCTCCGAACCTCCCTGCCGTGCTCGTCGGCATCGCGGCGATCGGGGCGGGTGCGCCGTGGGCCATCGTCGGCTTCTTCACCCTCATCCAGCTCCGCACCCCCGACGCACTCCAGGGCAGGGCCTTCTCCGCCGCCGATACCGTGCTCTCGATGCCCCAGACGCTCTCGATCGCGGCGGGTGCCGCCCTCGTCGGCATCGTCGACTACCGGCTGCTGCTCGCCGTCGTCGCCGCCGTCCTCACCCTGTCCGCCCTCTACCTGCTCACCCGCTCCGAGCTGCGGGCGCCGGGTGAGCCGCTCCCGGTCGCGGCGGTCGCCGAGGCGGTCGGCGCTCCCTCCGCCGATGGCGGACCCGAGCCGGGCGAGGTGGCCTGAGGTGGCGGCCGCCGCCGTGCCGCCGCTCGGCGACCTCTCAGGGCGGAGGATCGTCGTCACCGGGGCCAACTCCGGCATCGGCCTCGAGACGACGAGGGCGCTCGTCGCGCACGGCGCCGAGGTCGTGATGGCGTGCCGGAGCACCGAGAAGGCGGAGGCGGCGGCGGCCGGTCTCCGGGGTGCCCCGGGCGGGGTCGTCGTGCGCCACCTCGACCTGGCGGACCTCTCGAGCGTCCGCCGCTTCGCCGGGGAGACGGCCGGAGACGGGGCGCTGTCGGGCGTCGTCGCCAACGCGGCCGTCATGGCCTGCCCGCTCTCGTTCACGGCGGACGGCCTCGAGCTCCAGATGGGCACGAACCACTTCGGTCACGCACTGCTCGTCTCCCTGCTGCTCCCGATGCTGGAGCGGGAGGGACGGGTCGTCGTCGTCTCGAGCATCGCGGCGCGCGGCGGCAAGCTCGACGCCGGGATGCAGGCCGTCGACCTCACCGCCCCCGCGCCCTACCGCGCCCAGACCGTCTACTCCAACTCCAAGCAGGCGAACCTGCTGTTCGCCCAGGAGCTGCAGCGCCGCCTGCGGGCGGCGAGCTCGGGGACCGCCGTCGTGGCCGTCCACCCGGGGGTGAGCGCCACCGAGCTCTTCCCGCGCCAGATGCGGGACAACCGCATGGGCTTCCTCGTCCCGCTCGTCCGGCCCGTCATGGGTGTGATCCTCCAGTCCGCCGCCGCCGGCGCCCTGCCGAGCCTGCGGGCGCTCTCGGACCCGGCGCTGCGGGGAGGCGAGTTCCTCGGGCCCCGCCACCTCGGCCAGACCCGGGGCCGGCCGGAGCTCCTCGAGCTCTACCGCCAGGGTGCCGACAACGCGGCGGCGTCCCGGCTCTTCGATCTCACCGAAGAGGTGCTCGGGACGGGGCTCGTCGCTCCATGAGGGCCATGAGGCGGGTCGCCTCGGGTGACGGGGTGAGCATCGCCGTCCACGACCTCGGCGGAGCGCGCTCGAGCGAGGTGCTGCTCGTCTGCCACGCGACGGGCTTCTGCGGGCGCGCCTACCAGGCGCTCGGCGACGAGCTGTCGGACCGCTTCCACGTGCTCGCCCTCGACTTCGAGGGGCACGGCGACTCGAGCGCCCGCCCGGGCGGCACGGTCGACTGGGGCGCCATGGCGGGCGACCTGCTGGCGGTCGTCGACGCCGTCTCGGACGGCAGTCCTGTGGCGGCCTTCGGCCACTCGCTCGGCGGCGGCATCCTCATGCTGGCCGAGCTGGCCCGACCCGGCACGCTACGGGCCGCCCACCTGTTCGAGCCGATCGTCCTCCCGCCCGGCTGGAGGGGCGGCGAGGGGGGCGAGCCGCTCGCCGAGTCGGCGCGGCGCCGGCGGTCGGTCTTCTCCTCGAGGGCCGACGCGCTCTACCGCTACGCCAGCCGGCCGCCGCTCAACGTCCTGCAGGCGGGCTCGCTCGTCGCCTACGTCGAGCACGGCATGGAGGAGCTCGAGGACGGGAGCGTCCGCCTCAAGTGCTCACCCGAGCACGAGGCGGCCACCTTCGAGGGGACGGGCAAACCCACCTTCACGGACCTGTCGGCCGTCTCGACCCCCGTGACGGTCGCCGTCGGCACGACCGAGCGAGGCTGGACCCCGGCCGTGCTCGGACCGTCGATCGTCGCGGCGCTGCCGAACGGCCGCCTCGAGCGGCACCCCCTCCTCGGCCACTTCGGGCCCCTTCAGGGGCCGGCCACCGTCGGCGCCATGGTGCTCGAGGCCCTCGGGAGCTGAGCGCTCATGGTCCGTCGCCGGCCGGGTCGAGACGGCGGTAGCCGCTGCGGAAGTAGAGAAGCGGGCCCGCCTTCGGGTCGCCGAGGCCGACTTCCACCACCCGTCCGATGACGATCTCGTGGTCGCCGGCGTCGTGGACGAGCTCGAGGTGGCAGTCGACCCAGGCCAGCACCCCCTCGAGCACCGGGGCGCCCGTCGAGGCGGCCCGCCAGGCGACCCCGGCGAACTTGTCCCCGCCCGAGACGGCGAAGCGGCGCCCGACGGCGGCCTGGTCGTCCGCCAGCACGTTGACGCAGAGATGGCCCGCCCGGGAGATGCGCGGCCAGCTGGTGGAGCTCTTGGCGGCCGCCAGGGCGACGAAGGGCGGCTCGAGGGACAACGAGACCACGCTCTGGCAGGTGAAGCCGACGGGAGTGTGGTCCTCGAGGGCCGTCACCACGGCGACGCCCGTGGCGAAGGAGGCCATCGCCCGCTTGAAGGTCTCGGGGTCCACCGGCTCGGACTCGGGCGTCGTCTCGACTCGGGCCACGCCCGAAGCTACCGCTTGGTGTCCGAGCCGGGACGCGCCGCGGCCGCCGGGCTGCACCGGGTCCGGTGCCGCCACGGCGGACGGGGAGGGCGACCTCAGGCCGCCTGGCGGATGCGGCTGGTGGCCACCGCGTTCGCGACGAGCTTCGAGACGCGTCGCGACGAACCGTGCCTGCGTGCCCGGGTGGAGCGAGGGCGGACGACGCTCGCCTGCCGCTGGGCCTCGGCGATCTGCATCTTCGCCACGTCGTGGAGAATCCAACTGTTCATTGAGTCACCTCCTTTGCGCCTCCGTTACGAGATAGATGATAACCGACTTTTCCTTCCATATCAACATATCGTGATATAGGGTTTTATCTATGCCACTCGCCCCTGAACCGAGCCGCCAGCCCGAGCTCTCCTTCGAGAGCTCCGCCGCTTGCGAGCTGCTCTTCCTCTTGAAGTGGCTCTCGAGCGGGGAGGCGGAGCGCCGCACCGGTCGCCCCGACCACCTCGCCCCGGGGGTGGTCGTCCCGGCCTCCGTCGTCGAGCGGGTCCAGACCGTCTGGGAGGACGGGCTGCCATTCTGGGAGCTCCTCGTCGTCGCCCACGAGGCGGGTGCCCTCTTCGGGCCGCTCGCCGCCGGGGAGATCGAGGAACGCCTCGGTGCGGCCTGCGACCGGGTGGACCTCGAGCCGGCGCTGCGTTCCGAGCCGGAGGAGGACCGGGTGGTGATCCTCGAGCGGCTCGCACGTCTCTGCGGCGACACGCGCTTTCGCCGGCGGTACCTCCGCCTGCTGGCCGAGCTCTGGGCGGTGATCGAAGAGGAGTGGTCTAGCCGCCAGCTGCCGACGATCACCCGGGTGGCCGAGGAGTGCCGCCAGAAGGAGGAGCGGAACCAGCCCTGGCAACCCCTGCTGCGGGGGGCCGAGACCGCCTCGGCGATCCTCGAGGCCGGTTGGGAGCGCGCCCGCGAGGAGGGCTCGGCCACGATCGCCCTCTGCGCCTACGGCGGTTCGCTGGTCCTCGACCTGCCCGGCCTCCAGCTGTTCGCCATGACGATCAAGGGCGTCTCGTCGCTCGACCGCGACCGGGCTGCCCAGCTGGCGCGACGCCTTCGCGCCCTGGCGGACCCGACCCGCCTCGTGCTGGCGGAGATCCTCGCCCACCAGCCCCGCACCGTCGGCGAGCTCGCGCTCGACCTCGGCGTCTCCCAGCCGACGGTGAGCAGCCACGTGAAGCTGCTGCGGGAGGCCGGCCTCGTCACCGGCAGCGACGGCGACCGCCGGCAGCTCGCCATCAGCGGGGACGCCCTGGCCGACCTCCTCACCGAGGTCCGTGCGCTGCTCGGCGGGAGCTGAACCTCCGGCGGCGCCGGCGGGCACCGCTCTCGATGTCCGCCGCGGGCCCTAAGCCGAGGCGGCTCGGACACACCCGCCGCCTGGGCGAGGTGGAGCGGAGCCGGTCCGGCCACGTGACCGCCGGCTCGGCCCGCCGCAACGTGGCATGTCGACCTCCGGCGGGCCGACCGGCCGCCAGCCGTCGGCGCGTCCCGGACGCTCAGATCCGCCCGAGCAGCTCCTCGAGGAGGGCGGCCACCGTCGCCGGCTGCTCGAGCTCGGACAGGTGGGCGACTCCCGGAAGGATGCGGTGGACGGCGTTCGGGAGGCGGCGCGCCAGCTCCTCGCTGCGCTCGAGGAGGAACGGGACGTCGAGGTCGCCGCAGGCGACCGTCGCCGGGATGCCCACCTCGCCGAGCCGGTTCCAGGCGTCAACCCCGGTTCGGCCCGCACCCTCGGGCACGCCGTTTCGCAGAGCGATGCCGTTCATCTCGAGGGCGAGCGCCCGGCTCTCGCCTCCGACCCGGCCCTCGGGCTGCCGAGGCCCGTCCAGCCACAACCAGGTCTCGAGCCGGTTGACCTCGTCGAGGTCGCCGGCCGCGGCAGCCTCGTCGAGCAGCCGGTCGAAGCGGGCGGTGTCGGCATCGAGGGAGGGCTGTGGCGCCCCGCTGACGGCGGGCGAGAGGAGGAGCAGGCCGGCGACGCGGCCCGGGGCCACGATGGCGGCGTCGAGGGCGACGCCGGCGCCTGCCGAGGTGCCGGCCAGCACGACGGGATCGCCGCTCAGCGCGTCTGCAACCGCCAGGAGGTCGTCGACATGGGAGAAGTCGTCGGTCGAGGGCGCCGTCTCGCCGAACCCCCGCCGGTCATAGGACACCGCGACGGCTCGCTCGGCGACCGTCTCCGCCACCGCCCGCCAGCTGCGCCGGTCGGCAACGCCCTCGTGCAGCATGATCACGACGGGACCCGACCGGCCCCGGCGCTCGCCGGCGAGGACGGCACCCGGCCGCCGCACCGACAGCACCTGTG
>JAKACF010000346.1 GCA_021821585.1 Actinomycetes bacterium | reverse complement strand
CTCCACGCTGCAGGAGGCACAAAGGGCGTCCGAGCAGCCGATGATCTCCGCCTCGAGGCGGGCGCGGCGCCCGGAGACGACGTCTCCTGCCTCCTCGGGGCTCGCCTCGGCCTTCACCCGGTCGAGGGTGTGGAACGTCGACACGAGCGGGAGGTCGAGCCGGTGCTTGATGGCGTGTCCGGCGACGCCCGAGAGCCAGTAGTTGGCGTGGATGGCGCCGGCCATCTCGTCGACGTCCCCGAGGTGGGAGGTCCCCGGCGAGCGGGATCGGCCCGCCACCCCGGTGAGGTGGTCGACGACGTGCTCGGTGAACTCCTCGACGTGGTCGAACAGGTGCTCCTTGGCCACGGGTGCCGCCGGCCCGGCGGCGACGTGGTGGACCTCGAAGCCCGGCTCGACGAAGACGGTGTCGGGGAGGTCGGGGTCGTCGCGCCGCGTGTAGACGTCGCAGAAGACCCCGGCGTGGGCGAGCGCCGAGGAGAGCTCGCGGACGTAGACGTTCATGCCCCCGCCGTCGCCCGTGCCCGGCTGGGCGAGGGGGGAGGTGTGCAGTGAGAGAACCGCGAGCCTCCGCATCGCCGGGAGACTAGCGACCCGGGCCGCCGCCGGCCGCATCGGGATCGTCGGCGGCGGTGTCGGATGAAGAGGGGCTCTCGGGCGTCTCCTCCCGGGCCGGGTAGCCGTTCTCCCGGCAGAAGGAGACGTAGATGCGCACGAGCGCCTCCCGCTGGTGGGCGTCGAGGTAGGGATCCGAGCGGATGCGCTGGACGAGGTCCGCTCCGCCGTCGTCGGCGTCGAGGATGCCGGCCCGGACGTACAGCGTCTCGGCCGAGAGCTGGAGCGCCTTCGCGATCTGCTGGAGCACCTCGGCCGACGGCTTGCGCAGCCCCCGCTCGATCTGGGAGAGGTAGGGGTTGGAGATCCCCGCCAGCTGCGAGAAGCGCCGCAGCGACAGCCTGGCGGTCTCGCGCTGCTGGCGGATGAACTCGCCGAGGTCCGCCCAGCGGTCGGGGATCTCTCTCACGATCGGGGCAGGCCCGGATCCCTCACGCCAGCAGGCTGTCGGGGTCCGCCGCGCCGGACTTGTAGCGGTCGACGATGGCGGCCTGGATGACGTCGATCTGGTCGTGGAGGATCCGCCGCCGGCGCGAGAGGGTGGTCTCGGCCCTGCGGAGGCGTTCGAGCTCGGCGTCGAGCTCGGCCACCTCGAGGGCGCAGAGGTTGGCGCCCGACAGCAGGCCCGCCGGCCGTGCGTCACCATCGCCGTCGGCCGAGAGGACCTCGGCGAGGAGGTCCTCCAGCGAGACGTCGTCGGCGACGACGGTCTCGCTCGGGAGGCTGGCAGGTGGCAGATGGTTCGGCTCCGCCCCGAGGGGACCCGCCGAGGCGAGGATGGTCGGCAGCTCCTCGACGAGGCGCCCGACGTTGCTCTCACCGCCGTGGCGGCGCAGCGCGAGCTCGGCGAGGAGGAGATCCATCTCTCCCTGGACGACGCGGCGCAGGTACGACAGGACGCCCTCGGCGCGCTGGCACGCCTCGCGGCGGGCGCGCAGCTCGGTCACCGGCGCCACGTCGACCCCGTCCAGGAAGGACGGGGAGCACAGCTCGTTCAGGTCTGTTCCGGTCAGGCTCATGGCACTCCCCGCCGCCTCGGCGGCCCGTCTTCGGAGCGAGGGTAGGACGGGGACATGGTACCTCTGAGCCGGCTGCTCACAGAAGGGACGACCGCCGCTCAACGGCGCCGGAGCCACCCGGCGGCCGCCGGCGGCTCGTACCGGTAGACGATCCGGCCGAGGAGCCGCCGGCGCGGCACGGGCCCGAAGCGGCGGGAGTCCCGGCTGACGGCCTCGTTGTCGCCGATGACCTCCACGCTCGTCGCCTGCAGGGCGGCGACCCGCTTCACGAGGACGCGACCGGGGTGCTCGGGGTCCTCGAAGGCGACGAGGTCGCCCCGCTCGAGGACCGGGAGGCGCACCCCGACCAGGCGGTCGCCGGGGGCGAGCTCGGGCAGCATCGAGACCCCTTCCACCTCCACCCTGAACACGATGCGGCGCCGCCAGCAGACCGCCGCGACGGCCGCGAGGAGGAGCGACAGGGCGAGCCGCCTCGCCGACCGGCGGCGGGGACGCCAGGGATAGGGTGAGACCGCAATCGCTGACGAAGCGTGGTTTCGAGCAAGGAGACAGACCAATGTCATTCACCTCCCGCGTGCTCTCGTGCCTCGACCGGGTGAGCGCGCCCCGCACGGCCCATGCCCACTGCGACCTCCCCTGCGGGGTCTACGACCCGGCCCAGGCCCGCATCGAGGCGGAGTCGGTGAAGGGCTGCATCCAGAAGTTCCACGGCTCCGACGACCCGGAGTTCCGCCAGCGTGCCGTGTTCATCAAAGAGGAGCGGGCCGAGCTCGTGAAGCACCACCTGTGGGTGCTCTGGACCGACTACTTCAAGCCCGAGCACCTCGAGAAGTACCCCGAGCTGCACGAGATCTTCTGGAAGGCCACCAAGGCCGCCGGCGAGGTGAAGAAGACCGAGGACGTCGCCGTCGCCGACCGGCTCCTCGAGCACATCGGGGAGATCGACCGGATCTTCTGGGAGACGAAGAAGGCCTGAGCAGGCTCCCACCGGCGGGGTGCGCCGTCAGCCGCCCGAGACCGGGGGCAGGACGGCCACCTCGTCGGCGGCTCCCACCGGCTGGTCCGGCGTGGCGAACTCGCCGTTCACCCAGATGGCGCTGATCTCGATCACCTGGGCGAGCCGCCCACCAAAGCGCGCCGTCGCCTCCTCGAGGACGGCGGCCACGGTGTCGCCGTCGACCGAGGCGTTCGCGCACCCGGCCGCGTCGCGTGCCTGGGCGAAGAAGCGGACCGTCGCCACTCAGCCGGCCTCGGTCGCCCCGGGCGCACAGCTCCCGCAGAGCTCGGCCGCCGGGTCGGCCGCGAAGACGGCGTCGCCGATGGGCTGCCCGCAGGCCCGGCAGGTCCCGTAGCCGCCCTGCTCGAGGCGCTCGAGCGCCCCCTCGATCTCGCCGAGGCGCTGCTCGATGGCGGTGAGGTCGGCGTCGGGCACGCCCCGATGGTACCGGTGAGAGGTGCCCCCGGACGTGCGATAGAACAGTAAGCGTGCCAATCGCGACGATCAACCCAGCCACCGGCGAGACGGTCAAGACCTTCGAGGGTCACGACGCCGCCGAGATCGAGCGCCGTATCGCGGCTGCCGCCTCCACCTTCGAG
>JAKACF010000345.1 GCA_021821585.1 Actinomycetes bacterium | reverse complement strand
CCGGTCGTGGCCACGTCCGACTCTCGGAGCGGTCGAACCGTAGCCCGGCGGCGGGCCCCTTCTCGGTGACGAGGCGTGGGCACCCCTCCTCCCCGCTCGTCATCGCCGTCGGGCCGCTTCGCGACGCGGTCCTCGAGGCGACGGTGGGCCTCGATGTGACCGTCCTCCACCTGACGACCGTCCGGCCCTTTCCGGCGGAGGTCGTGGCGTCGCTCGAAGCAGGCGACGTGGTGGTCGTCGAGCCCTATCTGAAGGGCACGTCGTCAGCGGCGGTCTCCGCCGCGCTCTGTTCGAGGCCGCACCGCCTCGCCTGTCTCGGCGTCGGCAACCGCGAGCTCCGCCGCTACGGGACGCCGGAGGAGCACGAGCGGGCGCACGGCCTCGACCCGGCCGGGATCCGGCGAGCGCTCGACGAATTCTTATAGCTGTCTGGGAAGTATCTGACAACGAGCCGGGCCAGGGCTGAGGGCGTCCCCGGGCCAAGTAGCCTTTGCTCGTACGCTTGGAGCGAGGTGGCGGACAGGGCGCGCCACCGCATGGCCCACAGGGAGTCCTTTCGATGGCACAAAGCGGGGGCGGCAACCGCCCGGGAGGCGGGAGTCGCTCGGGGTCGGGCAACCGGCAGGGGAGCGGCAACCGCAGAACCGGCGGCAGCGGCGCGGCCCGCGGCTCGAGCGCGGCGGACCGGGCGCGCGAGCGCGTCGGGCAACAGAGCGGAGGCGGCCGCCCGGGTCGACCCGCTCGCCCGGGACCGGCTCGCGGCGGGCGGAGGCCGGCCAACCGGGGCAGCTCGACCGCGGTGCGTGCCGGGATCTTCGGCGGGACCTTCGTCGTGCTGGCCGCCGTCGTGATCATCCTCGTCGCGTTGCTCGGCGGTGGCGGCAAGGCCCCGAAGGGCGTGAACGACTTCGTCAAGCCCTTCAGCAACCCGGCCGTCACGAGCGCCATCCAGCACGTCCCCGCCAGCGCGTTCGCCGCCGCCGGCGACGCCGCCAGCCTCGGGCCGGTCAAGGCCAAGAGCACCGGGAACGCCATGGTCACCCTCGACGGCCCGCAGAAGACCCTGAACGGAAAGCCCTTCATCCAGTACCTCGGGGCTGAGTACTGCCCCTACTGCGCCGCCACACGCTGGCCGCTCACGATCGCGCTCAGCCGCTTCGGGAGCTTCTCGGGGCTGAAGCTCACCGCATCGACACCGCTCGACATCTACCACTCGACCCACACGGTGACCTTCGCCTCGGCGCGCTACTCGAGCCCGTACATCGCCTTCCGGGGGATCGAGGAGCTGACGAACGAGTGCCCGAGCAAAGACGTCGTCTCGAACCCGAACTACTCGAGCACGCCGTCCTACTACTACCCCTCGAAGTACATGTGCAACGGGAACTACCTCCCGCTCGAGACGCCGCCTGCCTCGCTCCAGCACCTCGCCACCACCTATGACACCGACGCCCTCTTCGGCACCGGCAACGGCGGCGGCATCCCCTTCGTCTACTTCGGCGGCAAGTACGCCGAGGACGGCGCCCTCTACGACCCGGGCGTCCTGCATGGCGCCTCCTGGAATCAGATCGTGGCCGCCCTCTCGGTGCCGAACCAGGGGATCGGCCAGCAGGTCCTCTCGGTGGCCAACCGCTACACGGCGATCATCTGCAACCTGACCGGCCAGCAGCCCGGCTCGGTCTGCCACACGCCCGTGATCCAGTCGGCGGAGAAGGCGCTTCGGTGACGAGGCGCTGGCGCCCGCTTGCCGCCACCGCGATCTCGCTCGCCGGCTTCGGGCTCGCCGCCTTCCTCACGTGGGGCCACTACTTCGACCAGGCGGCGATCAGCCGGACCTGCCCCGGCGGGAGCGCCCACGGCTTCATCAACTGCGGGGCGGTGACCACGAGCGCCGAGTCGGTCATCTTCGGGGTGCCGGTCGCCCTCTATGGGCTCCTCTACTTCACCGTCATGGTGGCGCTCAACCTTCCGGCCGCCTGGCGCTCGCCTTCCCGCCTGCTCGCCTGGGCGCGGGTCGTGCTGAACGTCGCCGGGATGGGGTTCGTGCTCTACCTCGTCGGGGTCGAGTTCCTCGAGCTCCACTACATCTGCCTGTACTGCACCTTCGTCCACGTCCTGCAGTTCGCCCTCTTCCTCGTCGTCGTCACCGGCTGGTACGACACCGGCTACGCCGGGCGCCTCTACGACGACGAGGACGACGACTACCGGGCGTCGCGCTCGTCGAAGCTGCTCGGGGCCTGAGCCTGCCGGCGCCAGTCGGACGCCGACAGCCGGTAGAGGACATGCGGCTGGAGCGGGTGTCCCGGCTCGATGCGGGGGTGCTCGAAGTCGCCCGCCGCGTCGCGGCGCATGCCGATCTTCTCCATGACCCGACGCGACCGGAGGTTGCCGGCTGTCGTGAACGAGACGATCTCCGAGAGACCGTGCTCGTCGAAGCCGGACGCCAGGCAGGCTCTCGCCGCTTCAGGGGCGTATCCCCGCCCCCAGACCCGGGCGGCGAGACGCCAGCCGATCTCCGCCTCCCCCAAGAAGGAGAGGTCGGCGTCGCCGGCGAGCGGGCGCACCCCGACGAAACCGACGAAGGCATCGCCCTGTTTCACCTGGAGGGCGAACAGCCCGTAGCCCACGTCGTCGAAGAGGGCGTCGGCGGCGGCGGCGAGGGCGTCGGAGCGCTCCCGCTCGAGCAGGCCCGGGAAGTGCTCCATGACGAGCGGATCGGCGTTCATCCTGGCGAACGGCTCGAGATCGGCGGACCGCCAGCGGCGAAGCAGCAGCCGCTCGGTCTCGATCCGCGGTCCTTGTCGCACCGGGCCCTTTCCTAGCATCACGGAGGTGATCGGCGCCCTCGAGATCGAGCTCCACCTCCCGGCGGTGCGCTCGCTCAAGGAGAAGCGGGCGGTGCTCCGCCCGATCATCGAGTCCTCCCGCTCGAGATACCGGGTGGCCATCGCCGAGACCGGCTACCAGGACCTCCACCAGCGGGCGGTGATCGAGGTGGCGGCCGTCGCCTCAGCCGGAAGGGTGGTGACCGAAGAGCTCGACGCCGTCGAGCGCCTCGTCTGGTCCTCGCCGGGAGTCGAGGTCATCGCCTCGAGGCGGTGGTGGTCCGAGGAGGAGTGAGGCTGCTCAGTCGACCCAGACCGTCTTGGTGCCGGCGAACTCACGGATGCCGGGGACCGACAGCTCCCTGCCGTAGCCGGACCGCTTCACGCCGCCGAACGGGAGGTCGGCGTAGGA
>JAKACF010000344.1 GCA_021821585.1 Actinomycetes bacterium | reverse complement strand
GATCCGGAGTGCGTAGGCGAGGCAGTCCTCGCGGACGGGGCAGAGCGCGCAGATCTCCTTCGCCTCCCGCTCCCGGCTGACGCGCTCGTCCTTGCGCTCGACATACGACGGCGGGAAGAAGACGATGGCCTGCGGCCCGCGGCAAGCAGCTCGTACCTGCCACTCTTCCTCGTGGTGATTGGCGACCACTGCCCCTCCTCTTCGGCCACCTTGTGTTCAGCCACCTGAGACCGTCGGTGCTCCGCTTCGGTCCGCGCCGGACCAAGGCGGATGCATCCGCGGGCAGACGGCGCTCGTCACTCCTGCTGGCAGGAGTGCTGCCGTGACGATACCGCCGGTGTTCGGGCGGCACAAGGGGTCGGTGAAGAAACGAGGGCGGTGCACGGGGGCCGGTAGTGTCGCCTCGGAATGGACAGGGAGACCTTCTGCCGGCAGAGCAAGGTCCTGGTCGTGGCCGGGAAGGGCGGAGTCGGCAAGACGACGGTGGCCGCCGCGCTCGCCCGCATGGCCGCCGACGTCGGCCTCGACGTCCTCGTCGTCGCGCTGGACAGCAGCGGGGCCCTCCCCGCCCTCCTCGGCGCCGAGGGCGGGCTCGCCTACGAGGAGCAGACGCTCTACACCGCCCCTGCCGAGGGCGCCCGGGGCCACGGGTCGATCCGCGCGCGGGTGATCACTCCCGACGACGCCCTCCTCGAGTACCTGATTGACCACGGGCTGAAGCGGGTGGCCAAGCGTCTCGTCTCGACCGGCGTGCTCGACGTCGTGGCGACGGCCATCCCCGGCATCCGCGAGATCCTCGTGCTCGGCAAGGTGAAGCAGATCGAGCGCGGGGGCGCGGCCGACCTCGTCGTCCTCGACGCACCGGCCACCGGCCATGCTGTCCGGTTCCTCACGAGCGCGAGCGGGCTCATGGACGCGGCGAGGGGCGGTCCGCTGCGCTCGCAGGCAGCCGACGTCGTCGAGATGCTGCACGACCCGAAGCGCTGCCAGGTGATGCTCGTCACCCTGCCGGAGGAGACGCCGGTGAACGAGCTCATCGAGACCGCCTACCGGTTCGAGGACGAGGTCGGGGTCCTGCTCACCCCTGTCGTCGTGAACGCCTGCTACGACCCGATCGAGGGGATCGGGGCCGATGTGGGCGAGGTGGCGGCGAGAGCGGGGGTCGAGCTCGGTGCGGACGAGCTGACGGCGCTCTCGTGCGCGGCCGCCTTCCGGCGCGGACGCCAGCTCCTGCAGGAGGAGCAGCTGCAACGGCTCGTCGCGGGTCTCCCACTGCCGGAGATGAAGCTCCCCTACGTCTTCAAGGCGGAGATCGGGCCCGAGGACGTCGGCCCGCTCGCCGAGGCTCTCGGCCGGGCGATCGACGGACTCCCCGAGACGACGCGCGAGCGGGAGGCCGGCTGATGACCGGACCGGCACCGGAGCCGCACCGCCCGGTCGGGCTCGCCAGCCTCGTGCGGGAGCGGTCCATCATCATCTGCTCGGGGTCGGGGGGAGCGGGCAAGACGACCACCTCCGCCGCCGTCGCCCTGGCGGGCGCCAGGGAGGGTCGCCGGAGCTGTGTCGTCACGATCGATCCGGCCCGGCGCCTCGCCGACGCCCTCGGCATCGGCGAGCTCGAGAACTCGCCGCGCAGGATCGAGGGGGACTGGCCGGGAGAGCTCTTCGCCCTGATGCTGGACGCCAAGGGGACCTTCGACGAGCTCGTCGAGCGGTACTCGGAGTCGCCCGAGCAGGCGGGGCGCATCCTGTCCAACCGCTTGTACCGCAACCTCACCTCGGCGCTGTCGGGGACCCAGGAGTACATGGCCGCAGAGAAGCTCTACGAGCTGCACGAGTCGGGCGACTTCGACCTCGTCGTGGTGGACACCCCGCCGACGCGGAACGCCCTCGACTTCCTCGATGCGCCGGGCCGCCTCACCCGGTTCCTCGAGAACCGGGTCTTCCGGCTCCTCCTCATGCCGGGCCGGGCCTCGCTGAAGGCGCTCTCGGTGGCCTCCCAGGCGCTGCTGCGGACCATCTCCCGGGTGGCCGGAAGCGAGATCGTGGAGGACTCGGTCGCCTTCTTCCGGGCTTTCGAGGGGATGGAGCAGGGATTTCGCGACCGGGCGAACCGTGTCGAGCAGCTGCTCGCCGATCCCGGCACGGCCTTCGTGCTCGTGGCCGCGCCCCGGCGCGACTCGATCGGCGAGGCCCACTACTTCTCCGCACGCCTCGCCGAGGCGAACATGCCGGTCGCCGGGCTCATCTTGAACCGGGTGCACCCGGACTTCACCGCCGGGGAGCTCGGTCCCGGGATCGTCGGAGGGTCCGAGGCCGAGGCGGCCCCGCTGCCCGAGGGGGAGGCGGAGGCCGCCCGTCTGCTCGCACAGCTGCAGGAGAACCTCCGGAACCTGGAGCAGATGGTCGACCAGGAGCGCGGTTACCTCGCCCAGCTCGAGGACGGGATCGAGGGGGCGATCGTCGAGATCCCCTACCTCCGCGACGACGTCCACGACCTGGACGGGCTCTCGCTCGTGGCCGAGTACATCCTCGGCCAGGTAGCCTCCGGTCGTGCCTGACATCATCGTCGTCAGCGACGCTCCGTCGGTCCTCGAGGACGTGCGATCGGCTCTCGAGGACAACGACACCGTCGTCCGCGAAGTCCACTCCGGCGAGCTGGTCCGTGCGGAGGTGGCCGCCGACCCGCCGGATCTCGTGGTGACGGACATGCAGGTCGGCAGCATGGGCGGCATCGCCATCTGCCTCGACCTGCGACTGGAGGAGTCCGGTGGTCGTCTGCCCCACGTCCCGGTCCTCATCTTGATGGACCGGCGGGCCGACGTCTTCCTCGCCCGGCGCTCGGACGCCGAGGGCTGGATCGTGAAGCCCTTCGACTCGATCAGGCTCCGCCGCGCCGCCAAGGCCCTGATCGACGGCGGGACCTACTACGACGAGTCCTACAAACCGCTCCCGCTCCCGGCCGAGCTCGCGCAATAGGAGGCGGCGGAGCAGGGAGGTACCTCGTGTTGCGACGACGCCGTCGCCGGCGGGCAGCAGAGCCGGAGGCGGTCGCGAGGCGCTCGGAGCTCGAGCTCGAGATCCAGCGCCGGCTCGTCGCCCTCAGGGACACCACGGCCCGCGAGGTGATGACCCCCCGGGTCGACGTGGTGGCGCTGGAGGAGCCGATCTCCTACGAGGACGTCGCCAGCGCGGTCCGCCGGTCCGGTCACTCGCACCTCCCCGTCTACCGGGAA
>JAKACF010000343.1 GCA_021821585.1 Actinomycetes bacterium | reverse complement strand
CGAGTAGGCCTTGTTCGGCACCATCGTGACCTCGCTGTTGGCCTGGTAGCTCGAGATCTTGAACGGCCCGTCGACGACCTGCCAGAGCGGGTTCGTGGCGTAGGTCGAGAGGTTCTTCGCCTGGCCATTCAGGAAGTTGAAGACCGCCTTGGCACCTGCGGTCGTGGTGTCGTAGTTGCCGACCGGGCCGGAGGCGCTCGTCTTGTCCCAGGCGTGCTGGGGCAGGGCGAACAGCAGGCAGAGCTGGTTGAGCAGCAGCCAGGAGGAGTTGTAGGCCCGCTTGAAGGTGATCGAGAAGGTGCGGGCCGACTGGTAGTCGATGCTCTGGATGTTGTCGGGGAAGTAGCCCGGGACGTAGTTGGCGTAGTTGGACTTCTCCGCCTTCAGCAGGTTCATCCACAGCTCGACGTCGCGGGTGGTGATGGGCTTGCCGTCCGACCACTTCCAGTTCTTCAAGGTGATGCTCACCGTCTTGCCGCCGTTGGAGAACACGGGGGGCTCGGCGATGCTGAGCTGCTCGTTCAGCGAGAGCGAGGCACCCTTGCCGAACCAGTAGAGGGGGCGCCAGAACTGCTCGACGAACCAGAAGATCTCCTGGACGGTGTCGTCCTGGGCGGGGAAGAGGGGGAAGATGTCGACCGGCTGGGTGCCGGGCAGGTAGGCGACCGTGACGGTCCCGCCCCTCACCTTCGGCCCGGAGCTCGCTCCGCTGTTGCTGCCCCCTGCTGCGCTGCATGACGCAAGGGTGAGCGCGGCGGTCGCCAGGGCGGCGACCAGCCGTGCAGGCCTGCGACGTGGACGATCCATGATGCCTCCCGAGTGCGGTAGCGATCCGAAGGATCCTGACGGTGTGAGAACGCTATCAGGTCAGTCGCAGATCGTCAACGGGGCGCCGCCATCTGGACAAAGTGCCTATAAACAGCGGAAATGTGTGCCAGACGGGGAAAGGAGAGAAAAGGGGTAGCGCGATGTGAGACGGTCGCATAGAGTCTCATACATGAGAGCGCGCCCAGCACCGAGGAAGGGGCGCCCCACGCTGGCCAACGTCGCCGAGGAAGCCGGGGTGTCGAGGGCGACGGCGGCTCGCGCCCTCGGTGACTACGGATACGTCCAGGAGGAGACGCGGGCCTCGGTGCTGGCGGCGGCCGAACGGCTCGGCTACTCACCGAACTCCATCGCCCGTTCGATGGTGACCGGGCGGACCAACACCATCGGCTTCGTCAGCGCCGACATGGAGAACCCCTTCTTCGCCCGGACAATGGCCGGCATCACCGACGTGGCGCGGGCAGCCGGCTACGAGGTCGTGATCGCGAACAGCCAGGAGAAGCCAGACCTCGAGCGCCGGGCGGTCCGCACGCTGCACGAGCGCCAGGTGGACGGGATGATCGTTGCCCCGACCCAGTACGCCGACGGATCGCACCTGCGCCGCCTCGTCGAGCGCTCCATCCCCGTCGTGCTGCTCGACCGTTCGGTGCGAGGCGTGGCGGCCGACGCCGTCCTCATCGACAACGTGAAGGCGGCCCGCACCGCGGTCGAGTACCTGATCGGGCTCGGTCACGAGCGGATCGGGCTGCTCACGAACGACCTCGAAGGCCCGCCGCTCGAGCGCCTCGCCGAGACCGCCCTCGACCCGACGCACGCCTCGACCGGGGCCTCTCGTGGCGTCGGCTACCTGGCGGCCCTGCGCGAAGCGGGTCTCAAGGTGAGCCCCCAGCTCATCCGGAGCGCGAGCTACACCCGTGAGAGCGCCACGGCGGCCACGAAGCAGCTGCTCAGGCTGCGCAGCCGGCCGACCGCCGTGCTGGCGGTCGACAATGTCCTCACCCTCGGCGCCTTCGAGGCTATCCAGGCGAGCGGCCTCGACTTCCCCCGCGAGATCTCGCTGCTCGGCTTCGACGACCTCGAGTGGACGACGATCGTGCGGCCCACCTTGAGCGTCGTCGCCCAGCCTGCCTACGACATCGGGGCGACCGCCGCCCGCCGCCTGCTCGCCCGTCTGCAGGGGGAGGATTCGCCTGCCCAGGTGCTGTTCCTCGACACCACCCTCGTCGAGCGGGAGTCCACGGTCTCGCACGGCGGTCGGCTCGACGGCTTCCGGCGTCGCAGCGGGACGGTGGCGTCGCGGTGATCGGCTACCTCGCGCGCCGCGTGATCCAGGCGATCATCGTCGTCATCGGGGTGACGATCATCGCCTTCATCCTCCAGAGCCTCGTCGCCACCGGTCCCGGCCTCGCCCACGCCATCATCGGTCCGAGAGCGACACCGGCCCAGATCAAGACCTTCGTCGGCGAGTACGGCCTCAGCCAGCCACTCCCGGTCCAGTACGTGCACTTCCTCTGGCAGCTCCTGCACGGGAACCTCGGATACTCCTACAAGGAGAACCAGACGGTCGACGCCATCATCGCCCACGAGCTCCCGAAGGACGTCGTCCTCGTCGGGACCGCCCTCGTGTTGTCGATCCTGATCGCCGTGCCCGTCGGCCTGCTGCAGGCCGTGCGCCGGAACAAGGCGACGGACTACGTGGCAACGGGGATCTCGTTCCTCCTCTACTCCATGCCCTCGTACTGGCTCGGCATCCTGCTCATCGCCGTCTTCGCCGTCGGGGCGCACGTGCTCCCGGCCGAGGCGCCCCAGGGGGCGACCATCACCCAGATCCTCGCCGACCCGGCGGGACTCGTGCTCCCGATCCTCTCGCTCACGCTCGTCAACCTCGCCCTGTTCAGCCGCTACATGCGCTCGGCCGCGATCGAGACCCTCGTCCAGGACTACATCCGCACCGCAGCCGCCAAAGGGGTGCCCCGCCGCCGGGTGCTCGGCCGTCACCTGCTGCGCAACTCGCTGATCCCGGTCACGACGATGGTCGGCCTCTCGGTCCCCGGGATCATCACCGCCGGGCTCGTCATCGAGAACGTCTTCAACTTCCCCGGCCTCGGGCTCACGTTCTTCAACGCAGCGGTCACCTTCGACTACCCCGTCGAGCTCGGCATCACCGTCCTCGTCGGGATGGCGACGGTGATCGGCAACCTGCTGGCCGACATCGGCTACGCCCTACTCGATCCGAGGGTCAGATATGACTGACGCACCGACGACGGCCGCACTCGAGCCGCCGGAGCTCTCCGGGCCGCCCGACGGCTCGCACGCCCCCGAGGACGAAGCCCAGGAGGCCCCCGGCCGGTCTGGCGGCGTCTGGCGACTCGTCGGCCGGGCCTTCATCGAGAACAAAATGGCTCTGGTCG
>JAKACF010000342.1 GCA_021821585.1 Actinomycetes bacterium | reverse complement strand
GGCGTCCCTTCCGGCGCCTCGGGCGAGCCGCGGGATGAACACGGCGAGGAGACCGACGCCGACGAGCGCCACCGCCCGCCAGAGGAGGAGGCCGCCGAGCTCGCTGTGGGTGACGGCCTGGAACACCCCGCCGAGCCAGAGGAAGACCGGGCCGTAGGGCGAGGTGTGGTACAGCCAGAGCCGGTCGGTCAGGTTGGCATAGCTGTTGGCCCCGCTGCCGAGGATCTGGGGCCCGTACAGGTAGGGGCTGATGTGGTGGGCGGTCATCTCGCCCTGGGCCACGTAGCTGTAGACGTCCTTGCTGAGCAGCGGCGCCACGAACAGCATCGGCAGCGACCAGAGCGCCATCACCCCTCCGAGCAGGCGGAGCGACATGTCGGGGCGCTCCCTCGCCAGGCGGGCGAGGCGGATCCAGGCCCGCATGAGCAGCACCATCCCGCCGTAGAAGGCGACGAGGGAGAGGTAGAAGCTCTGGCCGGGCGGGGGCGCCTTGCTCAAGATGACCGACTGGGGAAGCGTCGATCCGAAGAACCAGGCCGGGGCGTAGCCGAGCGGCGTCTTCTCGGTGAAGGGCGAGCTGCCCGGGGAGGCGCCGACGAAGACGAGGGTGCTCCCGAGGAAGCCCATGACGGCGAGCTGGAGGACGCGGCGGCGAAGGACCGGGTCGGAGCGGTCGTAAGGAACCTTCTCGGCGACCGGGTCGCGGAAAGGGGCGACGACGGCCTCGGCCCGGACGAACAGCAGCTCCGTCCGGGCGCGGACGATCGCCGAGAGCCGGCGGTACGTCTCGGCCGGCCACGATGCCCGGTCGCGCCTCACGCTCGTCCGTCCCTCACTCGGGCCCCTCGGCGGCGAGCCTACCGGCCGCCGGGCGGGCGGCGCTGTGTGCCGAAGCCCGGGGTCAGAGTGAGGGCGCCCCCGGGCTCGGTCGCGTCTGGCGTGTGCCAGCGGACGCGGGTCCCGATGACGGCCCGGAGCGGGCCGGCGACGAGGCGCTCCCCGGCCGCGTCGGGCTCGGTCCCGCTCCCGTGGGGCTCGAGGTGCTCCGGCAACCGGGTGGCACCCGGACGAGGACGCACCCCCGCTCCGGGGCCGAGGTGGATGAAGATCGAGCTCAGGTCGAGGACGGCGGAGTCGGGCATGGGATGAGAGGACCTGCAGGGCGGAGCGAATCACGCGTCGGGCTGCGGGATGGCCCCGGCCGCTCCACGGTAGCCCGATCCCGATGCTCGCTCCCACGGGGCTCCGGCGGCCCGCGGGAAGGGCCGGGGTCTCCCCCGGCCCTTCGTCGCGAGCGTGGCCGGACGGCTCAGCCGCCGATGCCGACCACCGAGCTCAGGTCCAACCCGCCGGTCCGGCCGCTTCCCTCGGACACCGCCGAACCGAAGCGGTAGACGTCGCCGTTCGCCCCGGCCAGCCAGTAGCCCTCGCCTCTCGGCGCACCGGCGATGCCGACCACGTCCATCGGGTTCGAGGAGAGCACGTGCCGGCTGACGAGTGACGGGACCGAGCCCTCGAAGCTGGCCTTGCCGAAGTTGAACACGCTCCCGTTGCGCCCGACCAGCCAGTAGCCCTGCCCGTTCGGCGCCGGCGCCATGGCGACGATGTCACCGGGGTCCTTCGCCAGCAGGTGACGGTGGACGAGGGTCGGGATCGAGCCGGCGAAGACGGCGCCACCGAAGGGGTAGACGTGCCCGGTCGCCGTCACGATCCAGTACCCGCCCCGCGGGGAGGCGACGATGCCGACGACGTTGTTCGGGTCCGAGGCCAGCTTGTGACGGTGGACGAGGCTCGGGATCGAGCCGGCGAAGAGGGCGTCGCCGAAGCCGTAGACGTTGCCGTACCTCGTCACCACGTAGTAGCCGCCGCCGTCGGGGGTCGGGGCGATCCCGACGACCGGGTGGGCGGAGTGGACCGAGCCGAGGTTGTGGGCGGTGCCCCGCCCGTAGACGGCCCCCTTCGAGGTGGCCACCCAGTAGCCGGTGCCCTGCGGCTTCACGGCCACGCCGGCGACGGCACCCCGCGGCGCCGCCACCGAGCCGTCCCCGGCAAGGCGCGTCAGGCTCCCGAGGCCGACGATCCCGCCCTCGGACGAGGCAAGCAGGTAGCCGTGGTCACCCGTCCGCGCCGTCATCGTCCCGGCACCTGAGTACAGGCCCACGCCGCTCGCGTTGAGGGCGTGGACGGCGAGCCGGTAGGTGACGCCGGCCTGCAGCGGTGCCAGGGTGGCCGAGCGGGCCTTGGCGCCGACGCGGGCCGTGACCTGGTTCCCGCCCGAGACCGGGTAGGCGGTCACGACGTAGCCGGTCACCGGCGAGCCTCCGTTCGAGGCGGGCGGCTCCCAGGAGAGCACGGCGGCGTCACCTCGGCGCGAGGTGCGGAGACCTGAGACCTGGCCCGGCGTCGACTTCGTGTAGGTGAAGGTGGCCGTGGTGCTGCTCCAGCCGGAGCCGGTCACCGCGCCCTCGATCGTCATGACCGAGACGTGCACGGTCTTGCCGGCGACGCCCGGCGGGGCGGCGACGAGCACCTGGGTGGTCGAGCCGCAGTCGAGGAGCGCCTGCTCGTTGGTGAACTGCTCGGCCATCACCGACCCGAAGCGGATGGCCACCACGCAGCCGAGGTTGTCGCCGTTCAGCACGACGGTGGTGCCGCCGTGGGCCGGCCCTCTGGCCGGCGAGGCGGAGGTGACCGAGGCCGCGCCCGGCGGGTAGACGATCATCTCGTCGGCCGGGGTGGTGGGGCTGCACCCGCTGACGCTGCACAGCTGCACGTCGGCCAGCGCCGGGTTCATCGCCGGGGTGGTGAAGGTGGCCGACGTGTTGCTCGGGATGGCGACGTCGTAGACGGTGCCGAGGGAGAACGGCGAGAAGGCGTCGGTCACGAGCAGCGGCGGGAGGGCCTGGTTGAAGCCGTCTCCCTGCACCGTGACGGTGGTCCCTCCGGTGTCGGGCGCGACCGGCGGCGAGACGCTCGTCACCACCGGGACGCCGGCGTAGGTGACCGCCGGGCCGCTGGCGCTCTGGCCGCCGAGCGAGTCGACGCTCACCGCCTCGCTCGTCGGGTTCACCGTGGTGGTCGGGAGTGCCGGCGCCGCCAGCTGGATCTGGGTTCCCGTCACCGAGATGACGTTCGGCGTCACCTGGGATGACTCGAGGGTGGGATCACCGAAGTTGATCGCCGACAGGGTCTGGAAGTTGAACCCGGTGCCCGTGATCGTGACGGTGCTCGGGAAGGGCGAG
>JAKACF010000341.1 GCA_021821585.1 Actinomycetes bacterium | reverse complement strand
GCCATGGTCACACCGCCTCGTCGGCGGGGTCGCCGGCCACCGCCTGCTCCTGCGCGCGGCGGGCGGGGAAGATCCGCTCCCGGAGCAGCCGCCGCGCCCGGTGGAGCCGGACCTTGGCGGCCGACTGGCTGATGCCGAGCTCGCGTGCGATGTCCCGGTGCGGCAGGTCGTAGACGTCCCGCAGCACGACGACGAGGCGGAGGCCGTCGGGGAGCTCGCCGAGGGCCGCCACGAGCCGGCTCCGGTCGTCCGCCGCGCTGGCGGCCGACTCGGGCAGGCGGTCCGGGCGCATCTCCACGACCTCGACGTTCTCGTCCAAGGTGGCGGTCGCCGAGCGCGAGCGGCGCTCCAGCAGCCGGGCGGCGGTGTTGACGGTGATGCGGTGCAGCCAGGTGGTGACGGCCGCCTCCCCCCGGAAGCGCTTGAGGCCCCGGTAGGCCCGCAGGTAGGTCTCCTGGACGACGTCGCGGGCGTCGTGCTCGTTGCCGACGAGCCGGTAGGCGAGCTGGTAGCAGGAGGCCGTCGTGGCGACGACGAGGTGTTCGAAGGCGTCGCGGTCGCCCTCTCTCGCCCGGGCGGCGAGGGCGTCGAGCTCGGCCCCGCGGAGCCGCTCGCCCGGGCCGTGCTCGCTGAGGGGGGCCGGCAGGGCGGTCACGGGCGGCGGAGGCTCAGCGCGTCTCTTTGTGGAGGGTGTGCTGACGATCGAAGCGGCAGTACTTCTTCATCTCGATCCGCTCGCGGTCGTTCTGCTTGTTCTTGGTCGTGATGTAGTTCCGTCGCTTGCAGACCTCGCAGGCGAGCGTGACCTGGACCCGCTTCTCGTTCTTCGCCATCTGTCTTCCTCGTCGTCTGGTTGGCCTGGTAGCGGCGGCGGGACTCGAACCCGCGACCCCACGATTATGAGCCGTGTGCTCTTACCAACTGAGCTACGCCGCCAGGGAGCCCCCTGTCGGAATCGAACCGACGACACCAGCCTTACCATGGCTGTGCTCTGCCGACTGAGCTAAGGGGGCCGGCCACACGGGCCGGGACCCGCTCGGTCCCGATTGTATCCCGGCGTCGCCGGCACCCGCGTCTACGATCGCTGGATGCCGATCGAGCAGGCGTCGCGCGTTCTCGTGCGCCGGGCCCTCGACCGCGACGCCGCAGCGATCCTCCGGATCTACAACGCCGAGGTCCTCACCTCGACGGCGACCTTGGACCTCGTCCCGCGCACCGACGAGGGCCAGCGCGCCTGGATGACGGCCCACTCGGGCGCCTACCCGGCGCTCGTCGCCGAGGCCGCGGCCACGGTGATCGGCTTCTCCTCGCTCTCGCCCTACCGACCGAGGCCGGGCTACTCGACCGCCGTCGAGGACTCCGTCTACGTCGCGGCGGAGGCGAGGGGCCGGGGCGTCGGCCGCCTGCTGCTCGAAGGGGCGATCGACGCGGCCAGGGCGCACGGCTTCCACTCCGTCGTCGGCCGGATCTCCGCCGAGCAGACCGCCTCGATCCGGCTGCACGAGGCCTGCGGGTTCACCACGGTCGGGGTGGAGCGCGAGATCGGCCGGAAGTTCGGCCGCTTCATCGACGTCGCCATCGTCCAGTTGCTGCTCTAGGCCCTCGGCGCCCCGTGGCGCCCCTCCCCGGCGGCGAAGCGCGCGGCGCCGGCCGCCGTCTCCCCCGAGGAGAGGGTGTCGAGCCCGCGGGCGAGCTCGATCGCCATCGCCTCCTCGAGGCGCTCTCCGAGGCCGTCGAGCATGCTCGCCCTGTCGTTGCGCAGGCAGGTCTGGGGGTGGGTCGCCAGCTCGCGGGCGAGGGCGAGGGCCTCCTCGAGAGCCGTCCCGTCGGGGACGACCCGGTTGACGAGCCCCATCTCGAGCGCCTCTCGGGCCGGGACGGCCCGGCCGGTGAGGACGAGGTCGAGCGCCCTCCCGAGGCCGATGAGCCGCGGCAGGCGGGCCGTCCCGCCGTCGACGAGCGGGACGCCGAAGCGGCGGCAGTAGACGCCGAGGACGGCGCCCTCGCCGGCGACGCGCAGGTCGCACCAGAGGGCGAGCTCGAGACCACCCGCAACGGCGTAGCCCTCGATGGCGGCGACGACGGGCTTGGAGAGCCGCGCCCGGGTCGGGCCCATCGGCCCGTCGCCGTCGGGGGCCACCCTGTTGCCCTCTCCCGCCGCCACGGCCTTCAGGTCGGCGCCGGCCGAGAAGTGGCCACCGGCGCCGGTGAGGACGGCCACCGAGGCGGTCCCGTCCGCCTCGAACTCGACGAAGGCGGACGCCAGCTCCTCGGCGGTCCGGCGGTCGACGGCGTTCCGACGGGCGGGACGGTCGAGGGTGACGACGAGGACCGGGCCGTCGCGCTCGGTGCGCACCCCCGCCGGGCTCACACGCTCACCTCGGTCATGACCTCGACGGCCTCGCGCCGGGCCCGCAGCACCTGCCGGCCGCGGCGCAGCTTCGGCACCATGGGGGCGAAGACGAGGGCGAGCATGCCGATGCTGGCGACCACGACGACGACGGGGTTCGCCTCCCCGAACTCCTGCACGATCCAGCGGGCCTCGCCGATGCCGAGGAAGGTCACCACCACCGTCAGCCAGATGAGGACCCCCCGCAGCCGCCCCTCGGCCACCGGTCCGAGCAGCACGACGCCCCAGGCGAGGTACCACGGCTGCATGACCGGTCCGAGGAGGACGACGGCCAGCATCGTGAGACCGATCGCCCGGAGGCCCGACCGGCCACCTCTCGAGCGCCACAGCAGCACGGCCCCGATCGCCCCCGCGATGGCGGCGCCGGTCCCTCTCACGACGGTGAGCAGGAGGTGGGCCACTCCGCCGTGGCCGAGCACCCGGGCGAGGTCGCCCGCCCACAGCCCGATGGCGGTCATCGGGTCGAGGTAGCTGCGAAGGGCGTCCGGGGTGCCGAGGGCGGTCACCCATCCCCACCCGAGGCCGACCGCTTGGGTGACGGCAGCCATGAACAGGAGGGTGATCGCCCCGACCTTCGCCATGGGCGCGATCCGGCGGCGCCAGTCCGCCTCCGGTCCGGCCCACTCCCAGCCGACGTAGACGAGCCCGAGGAGCGCCGGGGCCTTCACGAGGCCGCCGAGCGCGATGAGGAGGGTGCCGAGCACCGGGTGGCGCTCGCGGGCGAGGGCGAGGCCGGCGACGAGCAGCCCGAGCATGAGGGCGTCGTTGTGCTCGCCCCCGATCAGGTGGACGAGGACGAGCGGGTTCATCACCGAGAAGACGAAGGCGGCCCC
>JAKACF010000023.1 GCA_021821585.1 Actinomycetes bacterium | reverse complement strand
CCGTGGCGAAGGGCCGCGCACCGAAGTGGTCCGACAGCCAGCCCGAGGCCGGTCCGGAGACGAGGAAGCCGGCGGTGAGCGGGACCATGTAGATGCCGGCCCACAGCGGCGTCTGGCTGAAGCTGTAGCCGTGCAGCGGGAGCCAGATCCCCTGCAGCCAGATGATGAGCATGAACATGAGCCCGCCCCGGCCGAGCGAGGAGAGCAGGGCGGCGACGTTGCCCATCGTGAAGGACCGGATCCTGAACAGCTCGAGGTGGAACATCGGCTCGGCCACCCGGGTCTCGATGACCGAGAAGGCGGCGAGCACCGCCACCCCGCCCGCGAGGCAGGCGATGACGAACGGGCTCGTCCAGCCCATCGTCCGGCCGCCGTAGGGCTGGATGCCGTAGGTGATGCCGACGAGCACGGCGATGAGGCCGACGGCGAAGGTGAGGTTGCCCCACCAGTCGAGGCGCGCCGGGCGGCGCACCCCCCGCTCCTCGAGCTTCATCCAGGCCCAGATCGTCCCGAGGATCCCGAAGGGCACCGAGACGAGGAAGACGAGGCGCCAGTCGACCGGCCCGAGCAGGCCGCCCATGACGAGGCCGATGAACGAGCCGGCGATGGCGGCGACGTTGTTGATCCCGAGGGCGAGGCCCCGCTGGTTGTGCGGGAAGGCGTCGGTGAGGATGGCGGCGGAGTTGGCCATCAGCATCGCCGCTCCGAGCCCCTGGACCACCCGCATGGCGATCAGGTAGAGGGCGCCCGCTCCGCCCTGCATCCAGACGACCGAGAGCAGGATCGACCCGAGGGTGAACAGGGCGAAGCCGAGCTCGTACATCTTCACCCGGCCGTAGATGTCGCCGATCCGCCCGAAGGTGACGACGAGGACAGCCGTCACGACGAGGAAGCCCATCAGCATCCAGAGCAGGTAGCTCACGTTGCCGGGGGCGAGCGGGTTGACGCCGATCCCCCGGAAGATGTCGGGGAGGGCGATGAGGGTGATGGAGGAGTTGATGGTGGCCATCAACATCCCGAGCGTCGTGTTCGACAGGGCGATCCACTTGTAGCGGTCGCCGGTGGAGGCGGTCGGTTTCTTCATTTGACGTGAACGTTAGCTTATTGCCCGGGGCCTGTCGGCCAGAATGGCGAGATGACCAAGGTGGCCGTCGTCGGGACCGACCTCGCCCCGCTGCACGCCGCCGCCGGGGCCCTCGAGCGCCTCGCGATCGGGTGGGCCGGGTCTGCCCGGCGCCTCGACCCGCGCCTCGAGGTCTTCCTCGTCGACGGCCGGGGCGGCCCGGACGCCGTCGCCGAGGCGATCGCCACAGGCGGTGCCGCCCTCGCCGTCGTCAACAACCGGCCCCTGTGGGCCGAGGCAGTCGGCGTCCCGGTCCTCCACGTCCTCCACAACTACCCCGATGCCTGGGGGGCCGACGGGGCCGACCCGGAGCGGCTCGGGGCCGCCCTCCGCCGCGGGGTCGTGAGCGCCGTCAGCCCCGCCCTCGCCGCCCACGTCCAGTCGGCCTTCGGGCTCGGGGACCCGGTGCGGGTGGTGTCCGCCGGCGTCGAGGAGGTCTTCTTCGCCGAGCGCTGGCGGGGCGAGGGTGGCGCCGTGCTGTTCCCGAACCGCCTCCTCGAGAAGAAGGGCGTCCGGCTCTTCCTCGAGGTCGCCCGGCGGCTCGCCCCGGCTGGGCGGCGCTGTGTCATGTTCCGCCACCTCGCCCCCTTCGAGGAGCCGAGCGCCGAGCAGCAAGAGCTGCTGTCGCTCGTGGCCGGGGCCCCCTCGGTCGAGCTCGTCGAGCCCGCCGGCTCGCGGGCGGCCATGGCCCGGCGCTACGCCGAGGCGGCCGTCGTGCTGTGCCCCTCGATCCGGCCCGAGGGGCTCGGCATGGTCGCCCTCGAGGCCGAGGCGGTCGGGGCGCCCGTCGTGACGAGCGGCCTCGGCGGGCTGGCCGACGCCACCTTCGAGCCGAACGAGACCGTCGGGGACGGCGACCCCGACGCCTGGTGCGACGCCGTCGAGCGGGCGCTCGCCCGGCCCGCCTCGGTGCTCCCGGCGATGGCCGTCCGCCGGGCGCATGGCGAGGAGGTGGCCGCCCGGTCCTTCCTCGCCCTCGTCCGGCAGGCGTCCGGGCGCGGGTATTCCGCGCACGAGCACGGGGTATACAGCCGGCCGTGACCACCACGAGGCCGATAGAGGTGCTCCACGGCCGCTACCGGCTCGGCCAGCGCCTCGGCCAGGGCGGGATGTCCGAGGTCTTCGCCGCCGAGGACCTGCGCCTCGGGCGGCCCGTCGCCATCAAGATGCTGCGCCCCCACCTCGGGGCCGACGCCACGGTGCGGTACCGCTTCGAGCAGGAGGCGCGGACTGCCGCCCGGCTGTCGCACCCGAACGTCGTCGGCATCCTCGACACCGGCGAGGAGGACGGCGTCGCCTTCATCGTCATGGAGCGCCTGGACGGGACGACCGTCTGCGACGAGCTCGCGAAGGGGGCCCTCGACGAGGAGCGGGTCCGCTCCATCGCCCGGCAGGTGCTCGACGCCCTGGCGGCCGCCCACGACGCCGGCGTCATCCACCGTGACATCAAGCCCGCCAACCTCCTCACCTGCACAGACGGCCGGGTGAAGGTGGCCGACTTCGGAATCGCCACCGCCATGGACGAGGCCCAGACCATCACCGGCACCGGCCTGCTGATGGGGACGCCGGCCTACCTCGCCCCCGAGCGGCTGTCGGGCAAGCCGGCCTCGCCCTCGGCGGACCTGTACTCGCTCGCCGCCGTCCTCTACGAGTGCCTCACCTGGCGCCGGCCCTTCGAGGGCCCGACGACGCTCGAGACGATCGTCCAGATCCGAGAGACCGACCCGCGCCCCCTCGCCGAGCTCCGCCCCGGCGTCGACCCGGGACTCGCCGAGGTCGTCGAGGCCACCCTCGACAAGGACCCGGCCAGGCGGCCGACCTCGGCGCGGGCCATGCGGGCCTGGCTGGACGGCTCCTTCGACACCGAGACCGTCTCGCTCCACCTCGACCCGGCCTCGACGGCCGTGATCCCCTTCGGGCCGCCGACGCGGGCGCTCCCGAGCGGGCAGCCGCTCCCGACGCCCGAGGCGACCCCGCTCGATCCCGCCCTGCCGGCCCGCCGCCCGGCGATCGGCGAGCGCCTCCCCGCCCTCGCCGAGCCCCTCCGGCGCCACCGGGTGCCGATCGCCTTCCTCGGGGCCATGCTCCTCGCGCTGCTCGTCGGCCTGCCGCTGTGGGGCGGCGGCGCCGCCCCGGCTCCGACGAGGCCGACGCCGGCCACCCAGCTGAGCTCTCCGCCGCAGCACGCCCGTCACGCCACCCACCACGCGGGCGTGCCGGCGCCGCTTCGAAAGGCGCTCGGCAGCCTCGAGAAGGCGGTGGGTTGAGGCGCCTTCTCCTCCTCCCGGCGGCGGCGGTCGCGGTGGCACTGGCCCTCTCCGCCTGTGCGGGACCCGCCAGCGAGAGCGCCGCCGCACGGGCGCGGCTCCGGGCCGACGTGGCGGCCCTCAGGACCGACGTCCTCGCCCACCACGAGAAGGCCGCCGTAGCGGCCCTCGCCCGGCTGCGGACCGACGTCGCCCGCCTCGAGGCCGACGGACAGCTGCCCCGCCCGCGGGCCCGGGTGGTGCTCACGGCCGCCGACGGCGTCGGTGCCGAGCTGCACCTGCTCGTCCCCTCCAACCCGACGACAACGACCCGGCCGAAGCCGACCACCACCACGACCCAGCCGAGACCGACGACCACGACCACGACCCGGCCGGAGCCGTCCCCGCCGCCCCAGCCCGGCCCACCCCCCCACCACGGCCCCGGCCACCACCACCACGGCAAGGGGGACGGCGGCGACGGGTGAGCGGCCCTCGTGCGGCGGCGCGGATGTGCCCTGGTGGAGGGTTGCCCGTCGGAGGCGCCGCTGCCGCCCGAGACCCGGCCCATCGGCTCACCCACCCGCCCCTCAGCGGTAGTAGTGGTCCTGTGCGAGGTCGTCGAGCAGACCGGGTCCCCTCGGCGCCCAATCGAGCAGTTCCCGGGTGGCGGCGGCATTGGCGGGGCTGTCAAGGCCGACGAAGTGGCCGAGGGGGCCGAAGTGTTCGAGGGCGTCCGCCGGTGGGAGCGAGGCGGTCGGCAGGTGGAGGTGACGACCGATGGCCTCGGCGATCTCTTTGAAGGGGACGCCTTCATCGCCGACCGCGTGCAGGACCGACCCGGCGGGAGCGGACTCTGCGGCCAAGCGGGTGAGCCGGGCGGCGTCGGAGCGGTGGACCGCCGGCCAACGATTGGCACCGTCGCCGACGTAGGCGGACACGCCGCGTTGGCGGGCGATCTCCACGAAGGCGGCCACGAACCCATGGTCGCCGTCGCCGTGCACGGTGGGCGGATAGCGCAGCACCGAGGAGCGCACCCCGATTCCTCGAAGCGACAGCACGAGCAGGGCGGTGGCGGTCCGAAGACCGGCAGGGTTCGCCCGGATTTGAGGGGTGGCCACCAGGCCGTCAGACTCGGTGGCCTGGCGTCCGTAGGACAGGCCGACCATGCCCGAGGCCAGCACGAAGGGCCGGTCGGAGCCGGCCAGGGCCGCACCCATGGCCTCCACAGCCCGCCGGTCGGTCATCGCCGCCGCGGCAAAGTCTCCTCCGAAGGCGACCTGGTGGGGGAAGGCGAGGTGGATCACCCCGTCGGACTCGCCAGCAGCTTCGGCCAGGCCGTCGGGCTGGTCGAGCTCACCCCGAAACGGGATGGCCCCGGCGGCTCGCACCTTCTCCTCCGAGGCGCCGGATCGGGCCAGTCCCACCACCTCATGGCCTGCGGCCAGCAGCTCGGCAACGGTCTGCGCGCCGATCCACCCTGATGCCCCGGTAACGAAGAACCTCATGCCCACACCCTCCAGAACCACGCCGTGATGTCAGTAACTGCCATTACTGTAGAAGTGATGACAGTGACTGTCAAGACTGCGTTAGGCTCTCACTGCGTGGGCCGATGGGAACCCAACAGCCGCGGGCGGCTGCAAGAAGCGGCCCTGACCCTCTTCGCAGAGCGGGGATTCGACCAAACCACGGCCGCCCAGATCGCAGAGGCGGCCGGCTTGACCGAGCGGACCTTCTTCCGTCATTTCGCCGACAAGCGAGAGGTACTCTTCGGGGGCTCCGACCTCCTCGGCAACCAGGTCGTCGCCGCAGTGAAGGCGGCACCGCCACACGACAGCCCCCTCGACGCCGTCGCCAGGGGCCTCGATGCCGCGGCCGCCATGCTCGGCCAGGGCCGGCGCGATCTGGCCCGCCGGCGCCACAGCGTGATCATCGGCAACCCGGAGCTGCGCGAGCGGGAATTCGCCAAGCTGGCCGACTACTCGTCGGCGATCGCCGCCGTCCTCCGCGACCGTGGTGTCGGTGAACCCCACGCCACCATGGCTGCCGACGCCGGCACGACGATCCTACGAGTGGCGCTGCAGCGATGGTCCAACGACCGTGACGACGGCCCCGACCTCAGCGCTGTCCTGCACGACGCTCTCGCCCAATGGCGGGCCATGGCCGCCACCGGAGCCCTGTAGCCGCCCGTTCCGGCACTCCGCCGGGCTGCCGAGGGCCGCTCTCTCCGACGGCATCCGGGCCATCCGGCGGCGGTGCGAGATCCGAGGTGTCCTCCGGCGTCTCTTCCAAGGTGACCCGGACGATCTCGGCCACCATGCCCTCCGGCAACCAAGAACGCCGTCCCCGCCCCTTGGCAATCGTGCCCACCCGCCACGCCCTTCTCGACAAACCGGGCACGCCACCGCCGCACCGTGTCCGCATCGACGTCACTGCGCCTCGTGATCTCCTCATTCGCCACCCCATCCACCGCCCACACCGACGCCCCTGCACGACCGTGCGGTGCGGCAACGACGACGAACGAGACATCTGCTCCAAACGCCCCCGATCCTCCTCAGATGCGCAAGCGGAGCGACAGTCGCCACAGGCATGCGCCGACTCCAACCACCAGACTGTCGCAGCGCCGGACCGCTAGGCCGAGATGGCGGGGTGCCTCGTCGACCAGGGGCGGGCCGTCTCGAGCTGTGAGGCGACCCGGATCAGCAGGTCCTCTCGTCCGTAGGCGGCGACGAGCTGCGAGCCGATCGGGAGCCCGTCTCGGTTCCAGCCGAGCGGGAGCGAGACGGCCGGCTGGCCGGTGACGTTGAACGGCGGGGTGAACGGCACGAGCGCCCCGGCGCGGAACAGGCCGGCCAGCGGGTTGTCCGGCGGCGAGGTGAACTGGCCGAGCACAGGCGGCGGTTCGGCGATCGTCGGCGTCAGCAGGAGGTCGTAGCCGCTCTCCCACCACGAGGCCATCTTCCGGGTGAAGGCCTGCAGCCACTCGACCGCCGCCAGGTACTGCGGGCCGGCGAAGGAGCGGCCGGCCTCGACGAGCGCCCAGGTGAGCGGCTCCACGTCCTCCTGCCGAACCTCCCGAGCATGCCGGCGACCCCAGTAGTCGACGTTCCAGGCCGTGCCGACCGACCACACCGTAAGGAAGTTCCCCGTGAGGTCGGCGTCCTCGAGGGCAGCGGGGTGGGCGTCCTCGACGTGGTGGCCGAGCGACTCGAGCAGGCCCGCCGTCTCGGCGACGGCGGCCGCGCAGTCGGCGTGCACCTCGCCGAAGGGGGTGGAGGCGAACGTGCCGATGCGGAGCCGCCCCGGGTCGGCTCCGACCTCCTCGAGATAGGGGCGTCGGGGCTGGGGGGCGTGGTAGGGGTCGCCCGGGGCCGGGCCGGCGACGGCGTCGAGGATCCCGGCGCAGTCGCGCACCGAGCGCGTGACGGCGTGCTCGCAGACGAGGCCGCTCATGACGTCGCCGAAGGCGGGGCCGAGGCTCGTGCGGCCCCGGCTCGGCTTCAGCCCGACGAGCCCGCACTCGCTGGCGGGGATCCGGATCGAGCCGCCGCCGTCGTTGCCGTGGGCGGCCGGGACCATGCCGGACGCCACCGCCGCGGCCGACCCGCCGCTCGAACCGCCCGTCGAGCGGTCCGGCGCCCACGGGTTGCGAGTCGGTCCGAAGGCATCGGGCTCGGTCGTCGGGAGGATGCCGAGCTCGGGCGTGTTCGTCTTGCCGAGGAAGACGAAGCCGGCCCGCCGGAAGCGGGCGGCGAGGACCGTGTCCTCCTCCTCGACGTGGCCGAGGTCGCGCAAAAAGCTCATGCCCTCGCACAACCGGTCACCGGCGGAGTGGCAGAGCAGGTCCTTCAAGAGGAACGGCACGCCGCGGAAGGGACCGTCGGGCAGGTTCGCCGACGCCTCTGTTCTGGCGGCCTCGAAGCGCGGCGTGATGACGGCGTTCAGCGCCGGGTTGAGCGCCTCGATCCGCTCGATGGCGGCGTCGACGAGCTCGGCAGGCGAGGCCTCGCCCGTCCGCACGAGCTCCGCCATGGCGGTCGCGTCGAGGAAGTCGTCACTCATGGGGCGAAGGGTAGACCGCCGGGTGGGCACCGGCTCGACGCGGCGGGCCGCCGACCCGGCGCTACCGTGAGGCCGTGGCTGGAACAGGTCGGGTCGCACCCTCAGCTCGACCCCGGGGCCGCACCGGGACCCTCGGCGGCTTCGGCTCCCCCCTCCACCTTGCCGTGAGGTTCTTCGGCGCCCTCTCCCCGGCCGGCCCGGCGCCCGAGGACGCCACCTGGGCGGACGAGCGGCTCTCGCCGGCGGAACGGGAGCTCTTCTCCCGCATGTCGGGGCCGGACCGGCGCCATGCGGTCGGAGTCGCCCGGGAGGCGCTCCGCCTGGCGGGTGAGGACGGCCTCTCCGAGGGGGAGCTGCCCGACGGCTTCGTCGCGGCCGGCCTCCTGCACGACGTCGGCAAGGTCGAGTCGCGCCTCGGCACCTTCGGCCGGGTGGCCGCCACGGTCCTCACCATCGTGCTCGGGCGCGCACGGGTGGAGCGCCACGGCGGGTCGGGCCGGGGCCCTCTGGCGGAGGTTGCCCGCTACCTCGCCCACGACCGGATCGGGGCAGGGCTGCTCGAGGTGGCCGGGAGCGCCGAGCTCACGGTGCGCTGGGCACGCGAGCACCACCTGCCCGCCTCCCGCTGGCAGGTGGACCCCCGGCTCGCCTCCTACCTGAAGGAGGCGGACGGGGACTGAGCGGGGCTCAGCCCTCTGGCCCGGGCGGATCGCCCGGCGAGCTGCCCCTCGGGAAGACCCGCACCGAGGAGGACCGGGGTGGCCGCGTCCCGTTCGTCGCCGGTGCGGCGACCGACGGGCCCTCGGCGGTGGGACCGCCGGCAGCCTCGACCGCCGTCGCCGCCCGGTAGGAGCGGTAGCGGTGGTAGATGACGAAGGCGATCGCCGCCACGACGACCACCGCGATCACGTAGCCGGCGTCGCTGAACCCGTGCATGATCTTGGTGTACTGGGTGCCGACGCCGTAGCCGATCCCGGCCATGGCGCCGTCCCAGACGAGGCTGCCGAGGGCGGTCAGCACGCCGAAGCGGACGAGGGGCACCTCCGCCACGCCGGCCGGGACGGCGACGAAGTTCCGCACGAACGGCACGAGGCGGCTGCCGAAGACGCCCCAGCGCTCATGGCGGGCGTACCACTGCTCGGCCCGGTCGAGGTCGTGGTGGGTGAGCAGCAGGTACTTGCCGAAGCGGTCGACGAAGCCCCGTCCGGCCGTCCGCCCGATGAACCAGGCGATGTAGGCCCCGATGAGCTCGCCGAAGGCGCCGATCAGGATGACCGCCGCCAGGTTGAGCTTGCCGGTGGCGGCCAGCACGCCGGCGATCCCCATGGTGAGCTCGGACGAGGTGGGGACGCAGCACGACTGGGCGATGCAGAGGATGAAGATCGCGATGTAGCCGGAGGACTCGACGAACGAGGTCGGGTTCAAGAGGGCGAGCACCCCCGCATGGTACCGGTCCCGGTACCTCCGCTGGGGCCGCCCTCGCCCCTCTGCCAGGGTGGCGAGGCGAACGCCATTTGTAAGGTGAGCCGGGTGACGAGACGGCGACGGGTGGTCGTCAGGGGACGGGTCCAGGGCGTCTTCTTCCGGGACAGCTGCCGGGCCGAGGCCGCCAGTCGCGAGGTGGCCGGCTGGGTGCGCAACTGCTCCGACGGCGCCGTCGAGGCGGTCTTCGAGGGGGAGCCGGCCGCCCTCTCGGCGATGGTCGCCTGGTGCCGGGTGGGCCCGCCGAGAGCCCGGGTGGACTCGGTCGAGGTGAGCGAGGAGCCGCCCGAGGGCGAGGTCGGCTTCCTCGTCCGCTAGCGACCGGGTCGCTCAGGCGCCGGCCCCGCTCGCCGTCGAGCTGTTCCCGGGCACGCCTGCGGCGGGCGGCCCGCCGCCGAGCGGCGCGTACCCCGTCCATGCGCTGCCCATGGCGGTCGACCTCGTCACCGCCACCGTTCCGAGCCCGGCGGCGTCGCAGCTCCCGCCGCGTTCCGACGTCTCGAAGAAGTAGACGCCCGGTCGGCGGGTCGCACCGAGGGCCCGGGCCGAGGCGTCGACCTCGAGGGTGCCCATGCACCGCCCGGTCGCCGGGTCGGGGGTGACGAGGACGAGGAAGCGGCCGGAGGCCCCGACCACGGCGCTCACGGCTCGGGGCGACGCGACCGGCGCCCCGAGCGCCAGGCGGAGGCCGGCCGAGTGGAGGACCTTCTGGCGCCAGGCGGGGCTCTCGATCCGGGAGAAGCTCCGCGTCCGGACGTCGGCCTGCTCGGTGATGACGAGCGAGAGCTGGAGCGCCGGGTCCGAGAGGGGGCTGGCCGACGCCGCCGGCGGGGTGCTGACGATGGGCAGGCTCGACGACGCGCTCGAGGAGGAGGCAGAGAAGAACAGCTGCTCGAGCTCGGGGAGGCTCGCGTATGTGGCGTCCCCCGGCGCCACGAGCGGGCTCGGGTGGCCGATGAGGACCACGACGCCGCGGCCGTGGTAGCTCACCGCCACCTTGACGAGCGAGCCGTTCGCCACATAGAGGTCGACCGGCAGCGACAGCGAAGCCGGGATCCGGAGAAGACCGTGGCGGGCGAGCGGCGCCAGGTGGGCGACCTGCGGGACCGTCTTCCGGAGCCGCCGCTCGATCCCCTGCAGGAAGGAGGCCACGAACCTGCGCACCGGGAGCGACATCGAGTACTCGGTCACACCGTGGGAGCTCGACTTCTGGCGGATGCTCGCCCACAGGTCCCAGGCGTCGGCGAACGAGGAGACGGCGGCCGCCCTCACCGCGCGGGCCTGCACCCTCACCTTGCCCGGTCCGCCGAGGCGGCGCGTCGCGGTCCGCAGGTACCGCTCCACCGATGCGGCGCGCACCCCGACCCAGCTGCCGTCGAGGAGGCTGCGCAGGTAGGTCCAGCGCGGGTGGAGGGAGAGCTCCTGCTCGAGCGCGGCGCGCAGCGACGACGTCGCCGGGACGCCGCTTCTCGCCATGAGGGCGTCGATGCCGGGGACGTCGAGACGGACAAAGAAGGCACGTCGCGTCCCGAGGAGGTCGGCGAGGTCGGTGCCGTCGTGGAGGACCGACAGCTCGCTGTCGTCGGCCGAGCCGCCGGAGAGGGGTCCCCCGGTCGGGTTCGAGACGGTGAGCCGGAGCGTGTAGCCCCTGAGTTTCGGCGTCCCGGTGGCCGAGAGCGAGAAGCTGACGGTCGACTGCGAGAAGACGCCTCCCAGAGCCCCGGAGACCGAGGCGGCGGGCGTCAGCTGGAGTGGGACCACGACGCCGCGGTGACGAGGGCGGCGACTGCCACGCCGGCCACGACTCGCCGTGGCCGGATCCGCCGGGGCCGCGGGGCTTCCCCGTCGCCCGGTCCGCCGAGCGTCCCCAGCTCGGCCAGCGCGGGCTCGTTCTCGCCGTCCTCGAACATTGCCTACCCCCCGTCACGCCGTCGTGGCGCCCCCACGGCACCACGGACGCTCCCCGCGGGCCACAGTCTGCCAGACGGCGCCGGTGGCGCGCCGGTTCTGCCATGCCTCTCCGACCTCCCGGCGAGCCGGCGGGCGGCGCAGCGGCGCAGTCGGCCCGGCATTCGGGCCCCTGAAGCGGCGGTCCCGCGCCGGGCGCGTGGACAACGGGGCCTCACCGGGTAATTGTGTTGGGGTGACCGGCCGTTCAAGTCGTGGGAGCATGTCCGTGCTGCTCGTGGTCGGCCTCGTGGTGGTGGCGCTCGTCATCGGCGGCGGGGTCGGCTACCTGGCCACCCGCACCAGCAACGCCTCCGCCTCCGGACAGAGGGGCCGGCGCCAGACGACCTCGACTGCCGGCACCAGCAGCTCGACGACCTCCGGAGGCGCCGGGGCGACCCTCAGGGTGGCGGGCGTCACGCCGCCCTCGGGCTCGACGAGGGTGAACCCGACGGCGCCCATCGTCGTGACCTTCTCCGCACCGCTCGCCGCCGACAGCCCGAAGCCACGGCTCAACCCCTCGACACCGGGCAGCTGGAGCGTGCGGGGTGACGAGATGGTCTTCACGCCCTCGGTCCCCTACCTCCCCCTCACCCCGGTCACCCTTCGCGTCCCGAGCGGCAGCTCGGGGGTCCGCGGCAAGGACGGGAGCACGCTCGCGAAGGGGGCCGTCGACCACTTCCGCACGGAGAACGGCTCAATCCTGCGGCTCCAGCAGCTGCTGTCCGAGCTCGACTACTCGCCGCTCTCCTGGCAGCCCTCGGGCAGCCCGATCGCCCCCGGCGACGAGGCCGCCCAGGTCGCCGCCCTCGTGAGGGCTCCCTCCGGCAGCTTCACCTGGCGCAACAAGGGGTGGCCGGCGGAGCTCACCGACAAGTGGAAGCCTGGTGTCGACGACCTGTTCACCAAGGGGCTCGTCATGTCGTTCGAGGCGGACCACGGCCTCATCCCGACCGGCACCATCGACCGGGCGCTCTGGGTGAGCCTCGTCACGGCGGTGGCCAACCACAGCGTCAACACCGGCGGCTACAACTACGCCCTCGCCAACAAGGCCCAGCCGGAGAGCCTCACGGTCTGGCACGACGGACATGTGGCGGTGAAGACGCCCGTCAACACCGGGATCGCCAGCTCGCCGACGCCGGACGGGACCTTCGCCGTCTACTCGAGGCTCCGTCAGCAGGTCATGAAGGGGACCAACCCCGACGGCTCCCACTACGCCGACCTCGTCCAGTACGTCGCCTACTTCCACGGCAACGACGCCGTCCACTACATGCCGCGGGCCGGGTACGGCATCCCCCAGAGCCTCGGGTGCATCGAGCTCCCGCTCGCCCAGGCGGCCCAGGTCTGGCCCTACCTCGCCTACGGCACCCTCGTCACCGTCATCAACTGACGGCGGGGCCCTTCAGCGCCAGCGCCTGCGGAGGTGGAGGAGCTCCTGTCCGTAGCCCATCACCGAGACGACCGACATGACGGGCTGGTAGAGGACGATGAAGAGGAACAGCCCCGCCCGGTTCCGCCGCACCTGCAGCCCGAGGGGGGCGAAGACCCGGTCGCGCTGCTGGCGGTAGAGCACCCCGTAGACGAGGAAGGTGAGCGGAAGGACGGCGAGCGTCATCGGCCCGACGATGTAGTAGCGCCCGGTGAAGGCGAGCGCCAGGCCCGGCAGCCAGATGAAGGTGTAGCCGAGGTCGACGAGCGGGATGGCGAGGTTCGTGAAGGCGAGGGCGGCCGTCCGGTACTTGGAGTGCCGCCAGGGCGGCACCGACTTCAGGCCCTCGAGCATCCCCCGCGCCCAGCGCGAGCGCTGGCGGGCGAAGGCCTTCAGGTTCTCCGGCGCGGTCGTGAAGGCGACCGAGAGCGGCTCGAAGTAGACGAGCCCCTCCCGGTGGAGGAGCTGCCAGGTGAGGAGGATGTCCTCCCCGATGGCGTCCGGCCAGCCCCCGACCCTCCGGACGGCCTCGGTGCGGTAGAGGCTGAAGGCTCCCTGGGCGACGAGCGTCGACTGGAAGAGGCCCTGCATCCGCTTCACCGAGGCGATGCCGAGGAAGTAGTCCCACTCCTGCAGCTTCGACCAGAAGCTCGCCCTCCCGTTGCGCACGAGCACGGTGCCGGCGACGGCGACGACCTCCTCGGGCGAGGAGTCGAGCCGGGCGACGAGGAGGCGGACCGCAGAGGGGTGCAGAAGGGTGTCGGCGTCGACCGTGATGACGAGGGGGCTCGTGCAGACCTCGAGGCCTTTGTTGAGGGCGTGGCTCTTGCCCGGGGTGGTCTCGTGGACGACCCTCAGGTTGACGCCGTGGGCGGAGGCGGCCGCCCGCGCCAGCTCGACCGTCCGGTCGGTCGAGCCGTTGTCGGCCAGGATGACGCGGAGCGGGCCCTCGTAGTCCTGCCTCGAGAGGTACTCGATCGTCTGGGCGATGCCGGCCTCCTCGTTACGGGCGGCGATGAGGATGTCGACGGCCGTCGTCGGGTGCAGGTCCTTGAAGCGCGGCTGGCGGTCGAGGACGAGGCTCATCGAGAGGAAGGCGACCATGAGGCCCGGCAGGAACGCGATGCAGGAGATGACGATGACCGCCGGCACGGGGTCGATGAGCCGGGAGGCGTCGCGGATCCAGGGAAGCGAGATCCAGACCGACAGCGCCACCCAGCAGAGGCTGAACAGACCCGAGATGATGAACTTGTGGTGGGTGGAGATGTAGACGCGCGCCGGCTGGCGGGCGAAGAGGGTCGCCTGGTCGACCGGGCGGCGCATCCCTCCCTGGGCGTGCAGCGCGCGCCGCCACGGTGGTGGCGCGAGCCGGACGACCGGCGGTTCGGTCGCGTCCGCGTCCGCGTAGCTGTGAGCCTGTTGCCCCTGTATCACTCGACTGCCCCCAAGGCGCTCCGCGGCCAAGTGCCCCCTCGGCCTCCGTCGTCGCCGCTGACAGTTCTATCGAAGCGACAGCAGCGCTGTCACCCCCCCGGGGATGCAGTGAGGTAGCAGTTCGGTAGCGGTTCGGGTGCGCCCCGACGGGCCGGCATGGCCCGCGGTCGAGCGCGGATGGAGCCCCGGTGTCGTGGCGCCGAGCAGGACCCGGGCTCTCAGGCGATCCGCACGCCGCCCTTCCAGACACCCGAGACCCGCTCTGCGAGCTTGTCGAGGTCCTCGAGGTCGCCCTCGAGGGAGACGAGGTCGGCCAGCTTCCCGGGCTCGATCGTGCCGAGCCGCTCCCCCACGCCGCACAGCTCGGCGGCGCTCTTTGTCGTGGCGACCCACGCCTCCAAGGGTGTCATCGGGCTCGACTCGACCATGAGGCCGAGCTCCTCGAGGTTGTGCCCATGGGGGCCGACTCCCGAGTCGGTCCCCATGGCGATGCGGACACCGGCCTCGACGGCGCGGCGGAAGGAGTCCGAGTGGACCTCGAGGACCTGACGTGCCTTGGCGACGATCGCCTCGCCGAGCTGCGCCCCTGCGGCGGAGGCGGCCAGCACCGCACGGGGCGCCGACAGCGTCGGGACGAGCCAGGTGCCCGCCTCGAGCATCATGGAGATCGCCTCGTCGTCGAGGTAGATCCCGTGCTCGATGGAACGGATCCCGTTGCGCACAGCGGCCTTGATGCCCTCGGTCGCCTGGGCGTGGGCCATCACGTACAGGCCGGCGGCCTGCGCCTCGGCGACGAGCACGGACAGCTCCTCGTCGCGGAAGTGGCCGTGGCGGGGGTCGTCGCGAGGCGACAGCACGCCGCCGGAGGTCGCCACCTTGATGACGTCGGCTCCCTCCCGTATGAGCTCGCGCACTCTCCGGCGCATCTCCTCCGGGCCGTCGACGAGCCCGGGCGGATTGCCGGGATAGGCCTCGTGCCAGCCGAAGCAGCTGCCCGAGGGCAGGCGGGAGTCGCCGTGCCCCCCGGTCTGGGAGAGCATGATGATCGAGATCTGCATGCGGGGTCCGGCGGCCAGGCCCTGCTCGACCGCAGTCTTCACACCGAGATCGGACCCGCCGGCCTCCCGCACCGAGGTGACGCCCGTCGCGAGCGTCGCCTTCATGTTGTCGATCGCCTCGAAGTACCTCATCGAGAACGGGCGCATCGCCCCGTCGAGGAGGTCGAGCCGCCCGCTGAAGGTGAAGTGGACGTGGCAGTCGAACAGGCCGGGGACGAGCGTCCTCCCGGCGAGGTCGACGGCCTCGTCCCCGTCGAGGCCGGTCCCGACCTCGAGGATGCGGTCGCCTTCGACGACCACCTCGGCCGGTTCGGGCGGCGTGCCCCTCCCGTCGAAGACGCGGCCACCACGAAACAGGATCCTCGGCATCGCTCCTCCTTTGGGCCCGCCCAACCTAGCGCCTGGGTTCTCGGGCAGAGGAGACGGTGTCGTCATCCCGGCGGCGGCGGGAGGAGCCCGGCGCCCTCCAGCACGGCGCGGGTGAGATCGTTCATCTCCCCGACCGGGAGCGCACCGGGCGGGAACCAGGCGAGCTCGAGGACCTCGTCGCCGTCGGCCTTGGCCACCCCCCCGGTCACCCTCGCCGAGAAGACGGTGGCGACGTAGCTGCACTCGTCCCCGTTCGGGTACCGCGCCCGCAGCCGCCGGCCGCCGAGGGCGGCGCGGATGCCGTCGAGCTCGACGACGAGCCCCGTCTCCTCCGCCGTCTCCCGCACGGCGGCCTCGTGCGGCGACTCGTCCGGCTCCACCGACCCCCCGATCGTCGCCCAGAGCCCGTCGTCGGACTGGCGCACGAGCAGGACGCGGCCCTCCTCGTCGAAGGGGAGCACCGCCACCGCCGGCAGCAGCAGCAGGTCGTGGCCGATCGACCGGCGGAGAGTGCGGATGTACGGCGACACGCCCACCGACCGGACCCTATCGAGGAGGAGGGACCACGACGGCGGGGCCGCCGCCGTCGTGGTCGGCCGCGACGCGGGCCGTCGGTCCGAGCGCTCCGCGCCAGGTGCCGGACGGTCCCGACCGTTCCCGTCCGCCGGCGTCGCCCCGGAGCGCTACGGCGTCGGCTTGATCACGGTGTCGCAGTAGGTCGTGTCCGGTCCGAACGGACCGCCGCAGAGCGGCTCGGTGGCGAACTGGGCGGCATCGCCGTAGTTGAACTGGGTTCCGGGGTAGTTCGCCCCGTAGGTAAAGCCCGAGGCGGACTTGTTCCAGGCGTACCAGGGATAGATGCAATACGGGCCGCCGTAGCTCGAGCAGTACTGGTTCACCTCAGCCGTCCCGCCGAAGTCGCTCACGACGGCCCAGCTCGTCGGGGACGATCCGTCGGCGAAGGTCACCGACTTGATCTCGAGGGGTGAGAAGCCGAGCCAGTGGGCGGCGTCGTAGGAGTCGCAACCGACCTGCCCGGGCACGCAGTAGGCCGCCGCCGGCGTGGTGAACGGGGAGGTGTGACCGATCTCCCAGACGAAGGCGTTCGGCGTGTCGTGGACGATCCCCCAGCCGAGCGAGTTCCCGATCGTCTGGGTGGAGAAGGCCGGGAGGAGCGGGCCGTACTTGCTGTCGAGCACGATCGTGCCCGTCTGGCCGGTGGTGAGGTCGGTGACGGTGACGTTCCACCCCTCCGCCGGCGAGACGACGTGGAAGTGGATCCGCACGGTGTCGCCGCCGTGCATGACGAGCGGCTCCGTGGTCGAGCCGCGGTAGAGCTCGGCGTTGAAGGCGGCCGTCTCGGAGAAGTTCTGGCTGCTCACCTGCCACACCGGCGAGCACACGGTGAAGTCGTTCGGCACGTACGAGACGTTGAAGCCTCCGCTCGAGGAGCAGTTCTTCACGAGCGAGTCCGGGTAGAACTGCACCTCGAGGAAGGCCTGGTTGAACAGGGCGTGCGGGTTGGGGTCGGTCACCGTGCCACCCCACCAGAAGGTCGGGCCGACAGAGGAGACCGGGACCGCTCCGTCGCTCGGGAGCACGGCCGTCCACGTGAGATCCTCCGCCGAGCCGGCGAGCGACGACACCGGGTCCAGCTCCGGTTCGTCGTGGCCGGAGCAGCCGGCCGTGTACCAGATCGGGTAGCTCGGCGTCGACGCGAAGTGGTGAGCGATGCAGTCGCCGGATCCCGACTCCGGGGTCGACGTGGCGCCGTGGGCGGCCTGTGGGGTGGCGAGGCCGAGGCCGCCGGCCGCCGTCGCCACCGAGAGCAACGCCGTCGCTGCCCGCCTGCGCCGCCGTAGGCGCCCGCCTGCAGTCGATCCTGACCGCTTCGCGTCGAGCACTGTCCGCCTCCCGCGTCGTGAGCCCCGCCAGGTCGGTCCGCGCAGTGTACTGCCGAGCGCCTGTTGCGAGAAGGGGGCGGTGGCGTCTCGTGGGGCACCCGGCGAGCGTGCCCGCAGGCGCCGGGCCAATGCCTCCGCTCTCGAAGCGACCGGCCACCGACGGGGTCCCCGCTGATCGG
>JAKACF010000022.1 GCA_021821585.1 Actinomycetes bacterium | reverse complement strand
CATTGTCGTCGCCCGCACCGGCACCGACGAGGCGACCGGGCGGGCGCGGCTCAGCCTCTTCGTCGTCGACACCGGTGCGCCCGGCTTCGAGGCCACCCACATCCCGGTCGAGATCGCCGCCCCCGAGAAGCAGTTCACGCTCTTCTTCGACCAGGTGGTGCTCGGCGCCGACCGGCTGCTCGGGGCGGAGGGCGACGGCCTGCGCCAGGTGTTCGCCGGGCTCAACCCCGAGCGTCTCATGGGCGCCGCCATCGGGTGCGGGATCGGGCGCTTCGCCCTCGAGCGGGCAGCGTCCTACGCGAGGGAGCGCTCGGTCTGGGGCACGCCGATCGGCGCCCACCAGGGCCTCGCCCACCCGCTGGCGGAGTCGAAGGTGGAGGTGGAGCTGGCCCGGCTCATGCTCGCCAAGGCCGCCTGGTGCTACGACCACGACCTCGACGCGGCCGAGGCCGCCAACATGGCCAAGTACGCCGCCGCCGAGGCCGGCCTCGGCGCCCTCGACCGGGCGATGCAGGTGCACGGCGGCAACGGGCTGTCGACCGAGTACGGCCTCGCCGACCTGTGGGGCACGGCCCGGCTCCTCAGGACCGCCCCGGTCAGCCGGGAGATGATCCTCAACTTCGTCGCCCAGCACTCGCTCCACCTGCCGAAGTCGTACTGAGCCCGATGACGACGACCGGGCTCGTGCCCCTCCCACCGCGTCCGCCCACCTCGCCCCGGCCCGAACGTGCCCCCGACGCCTACCTGCCCATGCAGCAGGTGACCGAGCAGATCGCCTTCCTGCCCGACGGCTGGGACGCCGAGCGCCGCCAGAAGGTGCGGGAGCTGTTCGATGGCCTCGCCCCGGAGTGGCACACCCGGGGCGGCCCCGACCGGGTCGCGCCGACCGTGGACGCGCTCGAGCGGGGAGGCGTCCCGGCCGGCGGCGTGGCGCTCGAGATCGGGAGCGGGACGGGGCTGCAGACGCCGCCGCTCGCCGAGCGCTTCGACTACGTCGTCTCGGTCGACCTGGCGGCCGCCATGCTCGCCCTCGCCGAGCGCCGCACCGGTGTCGGGCTCGTGCGGGCCGACGCCTCCCGGCTGCCGGTCGGGCCGGCCAGCGCGGACGTCGTCGTCTGCGTGAACGCGTTCTTGTTCCCGGACGAGTACGCAAGGGTGCTCCGCCCGGGCGGACGCGTCGTCTTCGTCTCGACGAGCGGGGACCAGACCCCGATCTACCTCGCCCCGGAGAAGGTGGTCGCCGCCCTCGCCCCGGCGCTCGGCGGCGCGCACGCCGTGACCTCGAAGTGCGGCCACGGCAGCTGGACGGTCGTGGCGCGCGCCGAGCACGGCGCGCCAGACTGCCCGAGATGACCACGACGCCCGAGCACACGCCGGCGGATGCCCCCTTGGACCTCCTCGCTGCGAGCGAGGAGTACTGGGAGTCCGAGGCCCTCCCGGTGCTCTCCGACTACGTCCGCATCCCCTGCCTCTCGCCGGAGTTCGACGCCAGCTGGCGCGAGCGGGGCGAGATCGCCCGGGCTGCCGAGCTGCTCGCCGACTGGGCCCGTGCCAGGCGGATCGAGGGTCTCGAGGTGGACGTGGTGACGAAGGGCGACCTCACCCCGGTGATCCTCTGCGAGGCTCCCGCCACCCCCGGCGGCAGCCACATGGCGCCGAGCCTGCTCTACGGGCACCTCGACAAGCAGCCCCCGCTCGGCGCCTGGCGCAGCGGGCTCGGCGCCTTCGAGCCGGTGAGGGAGGGCGACCGTCTCTTCGGGAGGGGGACCGCCGACGACGGCTACTCGATCTTCGCCGCCCTCGGGGCGCTCGAGGCGCTCGAGGCGACGGGCCGGGACCACGGGCGCTGCGTCGTCATCATCGAGGCGAGCGAGGAGAGCGGGAGCCCGCACCTCGGGCCCTACCTCGAGGCGCTGGCGGGCCGCTTCGACCCGGCCGGGCCCGGCCTCGTCGTCTGCCTCGACTCGGGGGCGACGACCTACGACCGCCTCTGGTTCACGACGTCGCTGCGCGGCCTCGTCGCCGCCACCATCTCCGTGCGGGTCCTCACCGAGGGGATCCACAGCGGCTCGGGGGGCGGCGTCGTGCCGGACTCGTTCCGCCTGCTGCGCGCATTGCTGAGCCGCATCGAGGACGAGCGGACCGGCGAGATCCTCCTCTCCTCGTGCGCCGCCGACATCCCCCCGTCGCGCCGGCAGGAGGCCGAGGCGCTCGTCTCCGAGCTCGGCGAGGCCGCCCTCGAAGGGATCCCGACCGTGCCCGGCCTCGCCCGGGCGGGCGGGAAGGGCCTCGTCGACCAGTTGCTGGCCCGCGCCTGGACGGCCTCGCTCGCCTTCGTCGGCATCGACGGCGTCCCCCCGGTGGCCGACGCCGGCAACGTGCTGAGGCCGTCCACGACCGCCAAGATCGCCATGCGCATCCCACCCCGGGCCGACTCGGCCGAGGTGGCAGCAGAGCTCGTCGGCGCCCTCACGGCCGACCCGCCCGAGGGCGCCGAGGTGGAGGTGGACGACGTCGTCCCGGCCAACGGCTTCGGTGCGCCCGACCTCGCCCCCTGGCTCGCCCGGGCGAGCGGGGAGGCCTCGCTCTCCTACTTCGGCGCCCCGAGCCGGTCGCTCGGCGAGGGAGGGACGATCCCGTTCCTGAGCGAGCTCGCCTCGTCCTACCCCGAGGCGCAGTTCCTCGTCACCGGTGTCCTCGGGCCCGAGTCGAACGCCCACGGCCCGAACGAGATGCTGCACGTCCCGACGGCGAAGCGCCTCACGGCCTCGGTCGCCCACGTCCTCTCGCAGCTGCCCTAGCGGGCGCGCTCGTCGTCGCTAGCCCGGGGGCACGAGCGAGGCGACCCCGGTCCCGACGAAGGCCACGAGCGGGCGGTACTGACCGCCCTTGAACAGCGAGCCGACGGCCACACAGGGCGACCCGAGGACACAGCTGATCCCGCTGAAGCGGGCGGCGGGGCTGTCGACGGGAGGTCGGCCGGCGAGGAACCAGGAGCCGGCCGACTGGCTGAGGAGGAACGGGACGAGCGGGGCGCTCGCCCAGTTCCCCTCCACCTTCTCGCCGACCGCCGTGCACAGGCCCGCGGCGGGGCAGGAGACACCCGACAGCATGCCGGTGACGCCGAAGCTCGTCGGGGAGGCGGCACCGGAGGCCGGCGAGTGGACGGCGACCGGCGACCAGCCCTTCGCACCCTGCTGCTCGACGAGCGGCGAGGGCGTGCCTCTCGTCCCGTACTGCACCCCGACGGCCGTGCACCAGCCGTGCGGCGCGCAGTCGACCGAGGAGAGCGCCGCCCCCTTTTGCGCCCCGGCCGGCAGGGGGACCGGCGTGACCCGCCACCCTGAGCCGGTGAGCTCCTCGGAGAAGGGGACGACGATCTCCCCCGCCAGCGAGTCCCCGACGGCGACGCAGCTCGCCCCGCAGGAGACCGCCGTCACCACCGGGGCGCCGGACACCGCGGGGGATCCCATCACCGACCAGGTCGACCCGTTCAGCTCCTCCATGAGCGGGAAGACGCCCCTCGGGGTCCGGTACGAGCCGACCGCGACGCACCTCGCCCTCGACTCGCAGCCGACGCCGACGAGGTCGTCGAAGGTGCCCGGCCGCACCGCAGGCGAGCTCGCCCATCTCGTACCGTCGAAGATCTCGGCGAAGGCGTGCTCCCCCGGGCTCGTCACCGACCCGACCGCCACGCACCACGTCGGTGCCGTCCCGACGCACGAGATCGCCGACAGCCGCTCGGAGGACCCGCCCGGGGACGCGATCGGCACCACCCTCCATCCGGTCTTCGTCCTCACCTCGGAGTACGAGTGACCGGAGAGACCCCTCGAGGAGTTTCCGACCGCGATGCAGGCGTTGCCTCGTCCGCACCAGACGGCGGACAGCGAGTCGACCAGAGGAGGCGGGCTGGTCGTCGGCGGCGGTGGGGGAAGCGACGGCACGGTGGCGCCCACCTGGCGCCCCTCCCGCGGCGGACGGGGGGTGGAGCCCCAACCGAGCCAGACGGCCGAGCCGATGACCGCGCCCCCGAGGAGGAAGACCGCGACCGCAAGGAGGGCGACGCGCGCGACGCCATGGTCGTTCCGGCGCGCCGTCGGCGCGCCCGGCGGCAGTGTCGGGTGGCGAGGTGACATGGTTCGCTGAGTACTCTCCCGGCGGCTGCGCGCGAACGAGAGGACGACGCCCCCGCTGCGACACGCTGCCCCCGAACGCGACGAAGTGTACCGAGCATGCCCGGACCCGGCCGGGGCTCCTACACTCCGATCGGTGGCAGCGCGTCAGGGTTCTCGCCGGCGGCCCGGGCGTCAGGGCCGCCCGCCACGATGACGACACCGTGGATCTGCGCGACCTGCGGCGTCCAGCACGCCGAGTCGGCAGAGCCTCCGCCGGCCTGCCCGATCTGCGAGGACGAGCGCCAGTACGTCGGGCACGAGGGCCAGCGTTGGCTGTCCCCGGACGAGCTCGCCGCCGGGCACGGTGCCGATGTGCGGGAGGAGGAGGCCGACCTCGTCGGGATCGGGCTCCGGCCCCCGGTGGCGATCGGCCAGCGGGCCCTCCTCGTCCGGACGCCCGGGGGCAACGTGCTGTGGGACTGCCTGCCCGTGATCACCCAGGCGATGGCGGCCCGCATCGAGGAGCTGGGTGGCATCCGCGTCATCTGCTGCTCGCACCCGCACTTCTACGGCGCCTTCGTCGACTTCGCCGAGGCGTTCGACGCGACCGTCCTCCTGCCGTCGCAGGACCGCAGGTGGGTGATGCGCCCCTCGCCGCGCGTCGAGTTCTTCAGCGACGAGACGCTCGAGCCCGTGCCCGGCCTCACCCTGGCGCGCGTCGGCGGGCACTTCGACGGTGCTGCTGTCCTGCACTGGCCGGCCGGGGCGGGGGGACGGGGCGTGCTCCTCACCGGGGACACGGTCATGGTCGTCGCCGACCGGCGGTACGTGAGCTTCATGTGGAGCTACCCGAACCTCATCCCCCTCCCGCCCGAGACGGTGCGAACCGTCGCCGACCGCGTGACCGCCTTCGGATTCGACCGTCTCTACGGCGGCTGGTGGGACCGGGTCGTGCCCGACGGCGCCCGCCAGGCGGTGCGTCGCTCGGCGGACCGCTACCTCGCCCGCCTCGGCTGAGCAACAAGCCACCGTTGACGCCAAACACGAGGAGTGGCGGGAGCACGACGACGAGGTGACGGTGCGTGGGCGCTTTCGGCACGCTCAGCGCAGGCTCATGCACTCAGTGAGGTATTCCGGTCAAATGGGTTGTTCTCGCTGGACTTTCGGACAAAAAGCCATTTAAGTCCACGTTCAGTTGAACAACCTTGGGAGGCTGGCATGAGTTGGGGGCAAAGTCTGGGGACTTGTCTCATCCCCGCGCGGCTTTCCGGTCGAAGGGGGGCCCGTCGATGAGGGTCCTCGCGGTCGGAGCGCATCCAGATGACATCGAGCTCGGCTGCGGGGCGACACTCATCGCCCATCGCAACGCCGGCGACAGCGTCGCACTGCTCGTCATGACCACGGGCGAGCAGGGTCCACAGGACGCCCGCTCCCGCATCAACGAGCAGGAGGAGGCCGCTTCGTTCCTCGGTGCCCGGCTCATGTGGGGCGGCTTCGAGGACGGCGCCGTTCCTGACGGCCGGCGTGCCATCAACGTGATCGAGCAGGCGATCAAGGCCGTCGGTGCCGACATCGTCTACACCCACAGCCCGAACGACACCCACCAGGACCACCGGGCCACGGCCGCCGCCACCCTCGGCGCGGCTCGTCGGGCGAGCCGGGTGCTGTCCTACGAGGCGCCGACGAGCACCGGCTTCCAGCCGACCGTCTACACCGAGGTCACCGGACTCGTCGAGGCGAAGCTCGACCTGATCCGCTGCCACATGTCGCAGGTGCTGAAGAACGGCCTCGTCGACCTCGAGGTCGTCGAGGCGCAGGCCCGCTTCCGGGGCTTCGCCGGCAGGGTCCGCCACGCAGAGGCCTTCGAGGCCCACCGCTTCACCTGGGCGCCGATGGGCGCCTCCCGGCAGGACGACGGAGCAGGCGTCCTGCACTCGAGCAAGCCGCATGACAAAAGTTCCTTGAGCCAACTGGAGGTCAGGTAATGCGGAAATTGATGATGACGCTCGGCGCCGCAGCGCTCGTCATCGGCGGGATCGTGGGGCTGGCCACAGTGACGGCCTCCGCAGGCACCACGACCTCGTCGACGTACAACGTGAGCGTCGGCAACACCAACGGGACCGGCACAGTGATCGGGACGGCCACCGTCACCAACGACTCCAGCGCCGGCACGATCTCGGTCAGCTTCAACCTCAACTCAGGAGTGACGCTGCAGAGCGGCTACATCTGCGTCGCCGACAACTCGGCCAGCACGAACGCCCCCTACATCACCCCGGGCACCGGCTTCACCGCCCGGGTCGACCCGGGCAACAGCGCCGACGGCTGCCCTCAGGGCTACACCGGCGTCATGCTGCAGCAGTTCACCAGCACGACCCCCTGGGTCGTCACCGGAGTTCCCACGTCGTGGTTCGCCGACGGTCTCTACCTGCAGATCCACGTCGTCGTGAACAGCGGGACGGCCTACGCCTGCTGGCAGCCTGCCAACCCGCCGGCGACCGCCTTCTACGGCAACTGCTACGACCCGGGCAACGGCTCGCCGGTCCCGGTCGGGACGGTCGGTGGTCTCGGGGCTGCCGTCCTCGCCGGTGGCGGCCTCGTGTTCATCCAGCGTCGCCGGAGCCGCGGCCTCCGCTCGAGCAAGGCGCAGGCCTGAGCAACAGGGCCGTCACGGCCTAGCGAGCCGGTCTCCACCCGCTTCGGCGGGGCGGGTGGAGACCGGTCACCTTCTGCGAGGGGGAAATCACGGGGATGCGCTGCATCCCCGTGATTCGCGTCCGGGGGGCTGCGGCCTCGTGATCGGACCACCGGCGCCGGCGCGGGCTCGCGCCAGCCCCCGACGTGACGACGAGGTGGCGCCTCGGACGCTCGCGGGAGAGGTCGACCCGCGAGGCCTCCCGGCTCTCGATCGTCTTCGGGGACGGAACCCCGGAGAGGGTCAGCCGACGCGCTGCGCGGCGAGGCGGGCGGAGGGGACGGCCTGGAGGACGACGAGGGCGGCGACGAGTGAGACCACGGTCGCATAGCCGTACGACCAGTCGGCGCCGAGGCCGTAGAGGAGACCGAAGACGAGGTTCCCGACGAACACACCGACGCTGCGGGCGGCCGAGAGGGCGCCGAAGCTGCGACCGGCGCGCCGTCCGGGCCGGAGCACCGACATGAGAGCCGGCTCGACCGTCTCCACCACGCCGAGGGCGAACCCGAGCACGGCGACGCCGAGCATGAGCACCGCCGTGCCGAGGCCGGCGCCGTAGCCGACCGCGAGCAGGGCGGCGCCGAGACCCGCGCCGAGATAGCCGAGCAGCCCGAGGCTCGCGAAGCGGCCGGCGAGGTTCTCCGAGAGGCGGCCACCGAGCAGGTAGCCCGTGGCCGCAGAGACCGCCTGGAAGACGAGGAAGGCCCCGATGCCGTCGGCGAAGCCACGGCCGCCCTGAGCGAGCGTCAGCACCGGGAAGCCGACGCTGTAGTAGGTGAAGCCGTAGAGCGCCGCCGCCAGCAAGAGGGCGCGGGCCCCGGGCAGCTCCTCCCGGTCGCCCCCGCCGGCGGAGGCCGACGCCGCCTGCTCCTTGGGACGGGAACGTCCCGTCGTCGCCCGGGAGAGCGAGAAGGTGGAGGCGGCGAGCGGCAGGACCGTGACGAGGAAGATCCACTTGAAGGGGAGGTGCTCGACGACGGCGACGAGCACGAACACCCCGGCGAGGGCGCCGCCGCCGACATCGAGCGCGTGCAGGAAGCCGAAGGCCGCGTTGCGATGCGACTCGTCGGGGACCGCTTCGACCAGCATCACCCGCCGCGACGGGCTTCTCAGGTTGCGGGCCCACCAGCCACCGGTGAGCAGACCGATGGCGACCGCGGGAGAGGCGACGAGAGCCGAGAGCGAGAGCAGCGGGATGACGGAGTTGCCGATGAGGGCCAGTCGCCGGTGGCCGATCCGGTCTCCGAGCCTGCCCCCGAGCATGGAGAAGAGGGCTCCGCCCCCGTAGCTGAGCGCCGAGGAGAGCCCGAACTCCCAGACGCTCTGGCGCAGGACGATGACGAGGAACAGCGGGAAGCCGGCGAGGACTGACTGGTAGCCGAGATCGGCGAAGAAGGCCGACAGGCTGATGGCGACCACGTCGCCGGTCCGCCACGGCGGCGCCCCGCGCTTCCTCTCGGCAGTGCCGACGCTCTCCGAGGCTCCCACGGTCGGACCCTAACGCGACGGGGTCGGCGAGCCCGGCGCGTCAGGCGGCTCCGCTCCCCGGGGTCCGAGGGAGGCGTCCCTGCACGGCAACGGGAAGGGGCAGGCGTTCCTCGCTCCGCAGCACGTAGAAGCCGACCGAGACCGCGCTCCATGCTGCGAGGCAGGAGAGGAGGACGACGGGGTCGGGCAGCCTCTCGAACAGGTAGGCGCCACAGAGCGCGAAGGCAACCAGCCCGATGCCGCCGAAGACGGCCCCGCCGACGTCGTGCACCGCGGCCGCGTTGCCCTCCTTCTTCTCGATGAGGGTCAAGGTGGCCGGCGCGATGGCGGGGAAGGCGAGCAGCATGCCACCGACGATGCTGCCGAGCACGATCCCGCTCAACCCGGAGACGATCGAGATGGCAGCTCCGAAGGCGAAGCGGATGGCGAGATCGCTGGCGCTCACCTTCGAGAGCTCGCCGACGTCGAGGCCGAAGAGCGGGTCGCGTGTCTCCCTCACCGGTAGAAGGCCACCTTCGCCACCACGGCGACGACGAGCCAGGCGCCGCACATGACCGCCGTCCCCCGGAGGGCACCGAACCGCCGGACGCTCCAGATCGCGACCGCACAGGCGAGCACCATCGCCACTCCCCCGGCGATCATGCCGCGCGTCTCGTGCAGAGCCTTCGGCGTGCCCTCGACCGCCGCGATGATGGCGAGGTTGGCGAGCGCCACCGACGGCGCCGCCCCGAACACGCCGGCGAAGCGCTTCGGTTTCACCACCTCACCGACGAGCGCGAAGACGACGACGAGTGCGCCGCCGACGAGGGCCCGCACCGCCAGGAGGAGAACCGGGTTCACGACGTGCCTCCTACCCGCACCTGCAGCTCGTCAAGCTGAGGCACGTGCCGGCGCAACGAGCCTGCACCGCCCGCCGGCGCGCCCGTGGGGCCACCCCGGTGCCTCGGACCTGAGTACGATCTCGCCCGGTGAAGACCGGCTCCTCGAAGCGAACCGCCGCGCCCCTCTCGAGCGGGCACCGGGCGGCGTCGAGCCCCGGGTGAGGCTCCTCTTCTGCGGGACCCGCGGGTCCACGCCGGCACCGGGCCAGGCGCACGTGCGCTATGGCGGCCACACCTCCTGTGTGGCCATCGGGCCGGAGGGTGGGCGCCCCTCCCTCCTCCTCGATGGCGGCACGGGTCTCGCACGACTCGACGAGCACCTCGCCGGCGAGCCCTTCGTCGGCTCGATCCTCCTCGGGCATCTGCACTGGGACCACACGCACGGGTTGCCCTTCTTCCAGTCCGGGAGCGCCCCGGGCCACCGCGTCGAGGTCCTCATCCCTGAGCAGGGCGACGATGCGGAGGCCGTCCTCGCCCGGGCGTTCTCGCCACCTCACTTCCCGATCGAGCCCCACCAGCTCGGGTGCGGCTGGAGTTTCCGGATGCTGTCGGAAGGCGAGCACGAGATCGAGGGCTATTCGGTGCTCGCTCTCGAGATCCCTCACAAGGGAGGCCGCACCTTCGGGTTCCGGGTGAGCGACGAGACGACCTCGCTCGCCTACCTGTCAGACCACCACCCCCTTGCCCTCGGTTCCGGTCCGCTCGGCATCGGCGAGCTTCACGAAAGTGCGCTCGCCCTCGCCCGCGACGTCGACCTTCTCATCCACGACGCGCAGTACCTCGTCGAGGAGCTGCCCGATCTCGCCCCCTTCGGGCACTCCTGCGGGGAGTACGCCCTGTCGCTCGCCGAGGCCGCCGGCGCACGCGAGGTCTGCCTGTTCCACCACGCCCCCCGGCGCACCGACGATGCCCTCGACGAGCTCGCGGGCAGGTTCGCGGAGTCGGCGATCCCCGTCCGGATGGCCTTCGATGGACTGGTCCTCTCGCTCGGCAAGGCGGACCGGGCCGGGGTGACCTCAGCCGGGCACTGACTCCGTCGTCGCCCCGTCGTCGCCGGCCGGGGCGACGGCCGCCTCGGCCTGCTCGAGCGATCGACTCGGGTGCGTCAGCGCGAGCCGCGTCCTCGCGCCCTCGAGGAGGGCGGGCGAGGCGCTGAGGCTCGTGAGGGCGTCGAGGAAGTCGTCACCCTCGATCCTGAGCAGGCGGCACTCCGAGCTCGCCGTGACGGTCGCCGTGCGCGGCATGTGGCCGAGCAGTCCGATCTCGCCGAAGTAGGTCCCCGCTCCGAGCGTCCGCAGGGCAACCGGCTCGCTCCCTTCCCCGACGGCAGTGACGGCGAGAGCACCCGCTTCGACGACGTAGAAGGCATCGGCATCGGCCCCCTCGGCCACCACGACCGTCCCGGGCGAGACGAAGGTCTCGCTCGCCGAGCCGGCGAGCCGCTCGAGACTGGACTGCGAGGCATTGGCGAACAGGTCCAGCCGCTCGAGGATGGCGACCCGGGGAGCCATGGCAGCCGCCCGCACCGACGCCACCCGGTCGGCCTTGAGGAGGCGGGGCAGAGTCAGGAGGCAGAGCACCGGGATCCCCAGCCCGTACACGAGCATCGCGGGATGGAGGCCGGCCCGGAGCAGGATCGGTGTGACGAAGGCGCCGAGCGAGATGGCGCCGAGCACCAGCGCGAAGAAGGCGCCGAAGACGCGGGCGACCATCTCCTTCGGTGCGGAGCGCTGCAGCGCCGTGATGGCGAGGGTGTCGACGACGAGCGTCCCCGCCCCCCGCACCGCCTGCAGCACGACGCCGACGAGGGGTTGGTGGATGACGACGAGGACCGCCGTCGGCAGGCAGTAGACGGCCATCCCGCCGAGGATCGCCCCGGCGAGCCGGGTCCTCGCAGCGAGCTTGTTGACGACCGCCGCCCCGGCGATGCCCCCGACTCCGAGCCCGGCGAGGAGATAGCCGTACCCCGACGTCCCGGCATGGAGCTGGACACGCGCGATCGGCACGAACAAGACGGTGTCGGTGCCGTAGACGAAGCTCGCCAGCACGCTGAAGGCCACGAAGGTGGCCACGCTCGCAGAGGACACGAGCGCCTTGAAGCCGTCCGCCACCTGGCGGAGAGGTCCGCTCCGTCCTCCGTCGCTGACGTCGCTCGGCGCGGAGCGCGCCTTCATCCGGGTGAGGCCGAGCCCGGCCAGGAGGAAGGCCATGGCGTCCATCGCGATGGCGAGGGCGGGGCCGCCGGCCAGGAGCAGGGCGGCACCCACGGCCGGCCCGAGGACGATCACGAGGTTGTCGATGGTGGCGTTGAGAGCGTTGGCGGCTGCCAGGTCGCTCTCGTCCACGACCTGGGGCACGAGCGCAGCAACGGCCGAGCGGTACGGCGTCCTCACGAGGGCGGTCACGGCAGCAAGGCTGAGCGCGAGGACCGGCGCTCCCTTCTGCCATGCGACCGTCGCCAGTCCCAGCTGCAGGACGAGCCCCAGGGCGTTCAACACGATCATGAGACGCACGCGCTCGAAGCGCTCGGCGATCACACCACCGTAGGCACTGAACACGAGGGCCGGGAGGAAGCGGCAGAGAGCCGCCGCGGAGACCCACGCTGCCGAATGCGTGCGCTCGTAGATGAAGACGACGAGGGCAACGTTGTACGCCCAGCCACCGGTCGCCGAGACGAGCTCGGTGCCCATCAGCCACCGGTAGTCCCGTGACCGGAGGGCCGACCGGTACCCCGAACGCCGCGACTCGCCTCCGGACATCCCCGCACCTCCCCCGTGCCCCGACGAGGCTAGCGACCGATCCGACCTGCGGACAAGGAGAATTCACCTGCTGTTTCGCCGATGTCGACCGCTCCGCGTAGTGAGCCAACTGCAGAGGGTGACCATCTTGGCTCCTGGCACCAGGACTGCCAGGAATTGGGTGCAGCCCCCGCCGAGTTCAGGCATACTTGCGCAGCCGTCCTGCCGATGTCAGCCGACAGCTGACTCGTGACCGGGACGGCATCCGGTCCTGCTGGGGACAAGGGGATGACGGATCGGCTGTTGGGGCGGGTGGAGATCCCCTCTACCCGGATGCGAGGAGGCCAGATGCGGTTCACCAAAGGGCGGGACAGAAGCAGTACTGCAGACGGAGGCAGAGTATCCCGGGCCAGCGGCTCGCGGACAGTGAGAGCGGCCGGAGCCGCCGGGCTCGTGGCGATGGCATCGCTCCTCGTCGCCATGCTGGCCGCCCCGGGTGCCGGTGCCACGACGAGCACCAAGTACTACGACGTCAGCGCCTCGCCGTCTGGACCCAACAACCCCATCTATGCCGGCGTGCCGACCACCGTCACTGTGACCCTGACCAACAGCGACAGCACCAGCTACCCGAGCACGCAGCCCTTCGGGTCCGCCGAGCTCACCATCGAGAACCTCCCCGAGAGCGCCGTCAGCTTCGCCCAGCCGACCGCGACGGGCTGGAGCGCGGCCTTCGTGAAGGGCAGCGACCCGGCGGTCATCGAGCTGACGAGCCTGAAGGGCGACGAGATCCCGCCGGGAGCGTCGGTCTCGGTCGACGTCACGCTGACGCCGAATTCGGCCGCCACGATCACGATCGGGACCCAGGTGAAGCAGTCGAACAACTTCAACGGGTCGGGGAACGACTTCCTCAACACCGGCAGCGATCCCACGATCTATGTGGAGCCGCTGGGGCTCGTGTTCGCCACGCAGCCGACCACCGTCCAGGTGTCGAGCCCACCGAAGTCCTTCAGCTACATGTGCCAGCCCGTCGCCGTCCAGCTCGTCGACCCGAGCGGAGCCCCGGTGGCGGCGCCCGGCGTGCCGGTCACCCTGTCGCCCGCTTCGGGGAGCGACCCGGGGCTGTACTACGGGACGTCCTCGGCCCCGAGCGTCACGGTCACCACCGACGCCAGCGGGCTCGCCACCTTCGGCACCTGCTCGTCCGGCCTGGCAGCGACGAACGTCGGCTCGGGCTACGTCCTCGACGCGAGCTCGCCGGTGGACGAGAGCTCGACCGGCACGCTCAACCTCGTTCCGTCCGATCCCTTCGACGTCGCCCAGTCCCTGCAGACCTGCAGCGGATCGTGCAGCTCGACGGTCACGAGCTCGGCAACGGGGACCTCGGCGACGGTCGATGCAACCGGCCCGCAGTCGTTCCAGCTGCTCACCACGTTCGGCTACGGCTACACCCTCACCTGCGACAGCCAGGTCGCCTCGGCGGCGGCCGACCCCCTCGTGGTCGAGACGCCCGGGACGGCGACAACGGCGACGGTCTCGGGGACGGTGACCATGACCTTCCCGAAGGCCATCGTGAACACCGTTCCCGACAACGGCACCCCTCACATGCCGGTCTGCATCGGCGCCACGGAGCCCTTCCCCGGTTCGAACACCTCGCCGCTCACCAACGAGACCGAGCCCTACCAGGGCCTGATCTACGACTGCAGCAGCTCGACCTACCAGGCCGACCTCAACACGCTCTCGAGCAGCGGGGCGCCCTACCTCGCCGTCTGCGTCTCGAGCTACTCCAAGCACGCGGGCAACGAGACCCTCGTCCTCGACGAGAGCTCCCTAGGAGACCCCGTCCACTGGTAGGCACACCGGCGTGAGCCGGCGTGCGGACTCGGCGATGCCGAGCTCGCCGAAGAGCGCATCCCGCTCGGCGAGCTCGGCATCGTCCATCTCGGGCCAGAGATCGCTGAGCGCCTGGAGCGACATCGCGACCTCGTAGCGAGCGTCGTGATGCCGGGCGGTCTCGATGCTGGCGACGAGCATGGCCCGTGCCCGTGCCTCATCGGCCCCGAGGAGGCCGAGGCCGGCCCCGAGGACGCGCTCGACGAGCGGTGCGACGAGGTGGCGTCCGGGTGACCCCTCGAGGTCGGAGAGCACCTGCTCGGCGAGAGAGCAGGCGTCGCCGGTCTCGCCGGCGAGAAGGAGAGATTCGGCCCGGATGGCGTCGGTCAGCTGCACCTGGAACGCCTCCTTGTTCGCCGCGAAGATCTCACGAGCAGCCGCCAGCAGCTCGCTGGCGCGAGCGGCGTCCCCCCGCCGGGCGGCGACACGGCCGAGCATGCGGGTGCAGTCCGCCACGAACATGGCGGTGCCGGCTGCCCGGTAGACGCCGAGCGCCTCCTCGAGCATCTCCTCCGCCTCGTCGAGCTGGCCCTGGTCGCTCAGGACCTCGGCGATGTTCTGCGACTCGGCCGCGGCCGTCCACCGGTCGCCGGCACGTTCGCAGGCCTGCTTGGACTCCTCGTAGTAGGCCGTCGCCTCGGTCCACCGACCGGCGAAGTAGGCGCGCTCGCCCATCGTGTTGAGCGCTCGCGCCTCGAGCCACGGGTTCTCGCCGAGGCCGCGCTGGATCTCGAGCGCCTGCTCGGCGTGCGGGGTCTCCCCGCCGACCCCGGCGGCGAACTCGGCCATGTCGAGGTGGATGAGCGCCGTGGCGACGACGTCGGGAGCCTCGGCCGCCTCGGCCAGCGCCACCGCCCCGCGCAGCAGCTCCACCGCCTCGTGGACCTTGCCCTGGCGGTAGCGCACCAGCCCGTACTGGGTGTGGACGTGCGCCCGCAGCCGGCGAGCCTGCATGCTGTCGTCCTCGCCGAGGCTCCGCTCTGCGAGGGTGAGCATGCGAAGCGTCAACGCGTACTCGCTCGACCGCTCGGTCGAGAGCGCCACCTTGTAGTGCAGCTGCGCCCGTTCGGTCGCCGTGGAGGCCCACCTGCGCGCCGACCGGTACGTCTCGGCGGCCGCGCCGAACTCGCCGAGACGTGTCCTCGAGTCGCCGAGCGCCTCGGTGACCGACAGGAGGTCGCCCGCCGGGATGTCGCCCAGGGGGCGCGCCGCCTCGAGCGCCTGCTCGAGGAAGCTCACCGCCTCGACGTTGGCGTAGACAGCCCGCGCCCGGTCGGCCGCCAGCCGGGCGTAGGACCAGGCCTCCCGGTTCCGGCCGGCGTGCCCGAAGTGCAGCGCCAGCAGGCCGGCGATCTCGGCCGACGAGGCTCCCGCCCGCCGCTCGAGCACCTCACCGGCGAGGGCATGCAGCTGCCGGCGCCGGGCGAAGGGCAGGCCCTCGTAGGCGGCGTCCCGGAGCATGTTGTGGCGGAACCGGAGGGTGTCGGGGGCGTCGGGCTCGAGGAAGTCGTCGAGACCGGCGAGATCGAGATCGACGTCGGGCATGTCGCCGAGCACCGGAAGGGCGACCTGCATCCCGAGCACCGAGGCGACTCTGAGCAGGCGACGGTCGGGCGGCGAGAGGCCGTCGATCTGGGCGGCGAAGAGACCCTCCACGGTGTCGGGAAGCGCCCTGTCGAAGCCGGCGTGGCGGCCGGCCTCGAGCAGCTCGAGGAGGAACAGCGGGTTGCCGGCCGACCGCTCGAGGAGGGTGTCGCGGTGGTGGGGGGCAAGGACGTCCGGCAGCGTCGCCTCGGCGAGAAGCGCACCGACTGCTCCTTCGCTGAGCGGCTCGATCTCGAGACGGGTGACGCCGCTCACCGCCTCGAGCACCAGGCCTTCGCGCCCGGGTCGCCTGGCGACGACGACGAGCCACGGGCGGGCTTCGGCCTCCGAGGCGAGCCGCTCGACGACGGCCGCGCTGGCGTCGTCCATCCACTGGGCGTCGTCGATGAGCAGCAGGGTCGGCCCGTTCAGCGTCACCGACAGAAGACGGAGGACGGACTCGGCCAGCCGCTCTCGACGGAAGCGCTCGTCGAGCGCCGTCGATTCCGCCGTGGGCGGCACCTCGGTGCGGGCGGCCGCCGCCAGCAAGGGCGTCCAGGGCGAGAGGTCAGGCGCCAGCCGGTCGACGACGTCGAGCAGCGCCTCGGCCACACCCGCCGGATCGGCGTCGGCGTCGACCCCGAGGCAGTGGCGGACGAGCACGCTCATCGATCCGTAGGGCAGGAGCGAGCGGTACTCGTCGCAGACGATGTCGACGACCCGCATGCAGGAGGCGAGCGACTCCACCTCTTCGATGAGCCGGGACTTGCCGATGCCCGCATCGCCGACGAGCTCGACCGCCCCGCCACTGCCGGTACGGGCGCGGTCGAGCTGGTCGCCGAGGACGTACAGCTCCCGTTCTCGCCCGACGATGTGAAGGCCCCCTCCTCCCGCCCGGGCGGCCGAGCGGGCGGCGCCCACACGGTGGGCGTGCACCGGCCGGGCCTTCCCCTTCACGAGGAAGGGCTCGAGCTCCTCGCAGGCAAAGCGCACCCTGCTCCGCTCCACGACGAGGTCGGAGGCGTACAGCTCACCTGCGGCGGCCCTCGCCATGAGGCGGGCGGCGAGGTTCACCGCGTCGCCCTTGGCCGAATAGGTCCGGCGGTAGCTCGGCCCGAAGCCGCCGGTGAAGACCCGGCCGAAGCTCGCACCGGCGCGAAGGCGGAGGCGGCCACCGCCGTCGAGCACCTCCCGCAGCGTGACGAGGATCCTGCCGGCGTCGTCGTCGGTGGCCGACGGAGCCCCGGCCACGAGCATGACCTTGCCGCCGTCCTCGGCGATGTCGGTCTCCCAGAAGGTCACCCCGTGCAGCACGCAGCACTCCTGGATCCGGGTGATCAGATCCTCGAGGGCGACGGCAACCGTCTCCTCGCCCTCGGCCGACAGCAGCGCGTCCACGCCACCGAACTCGATGAAGGCCACCGCCACCTGGCGGTGCTCGCTCTCGACCGGCCCCGCCGCCAGGTGGTCCTGGAGGGCGGCCGGGAGGGAGAGGCTCGGACGCCCCCGCCCGTCGCCCAGCGCCTCCGACAGCAAGCTCTGGCGAGGAAGCGCCGTGATGCGCATGCCGTCTGCCTTCTCGACGGCCTGCGTCCTCGGATCGAGGTAGCCGAGGGTCTCCCGGCTGACGACGATCTCGCCCGCCTCGGCCACCGCCTCCATGTGGGCGGTGACGGTCGGGCTTGGTCCGGTGACGAGGAGCTCCCTGTGAAGTGAGCCCACGGAGAAGAAATGGAACCAGCCGCTGTGGATGCCGACCGACATCCTGAGCGTCGAGCTGCCGGCAGACGTCCTCACCCGGCCGATCCGGCGCATCGTGCGCTGCATCTGCCATGCCGCAGCCAGGGCTCGATCGGCATGGCG
>JAKACF010000021.1 GCA_021821585.1 Actinomycetes bacterium | reverse complement strand
GGCGCCGGCGCCGGCCGCCCCGCCCGCGCCCGGGCTGACCCGCCGAGGAGGCCGACTTCGGCCTGAGTAGGCTGGCCCGGATGCGAGTCCTGGTCGTGCTGCCGACCTACAACGAGGCGGAGAACATCTCCGCCATCCTGGAAGGGGTGCGCGAGCACCTCCCCGAGGCGTCGGTGCTCGTCGTCGACGACGACAGCCCGGACGGGACCGCCGAGATCGCCGAGAAGACCGGCGAGCTCCTCGGGGGCATCCAGGTGCTCCGGCGGCCGGGCAAGTCCGGGCTCGGCACCGCCTACCGGGACGGCTTCTCCTACGGCCTCGAGCGCGGCTACGAGGTGCTCGTCGAGATGGACTCGGACTTCTCCCACGACCCGGCCGCCCTCCCCTCCATCGTCGGGCCGGTCGAGGCCGGCTACGACGTCGTCATCGGCTCCCGCTACGTGCCGGGCGGGTCGATCCCGGACTGGAGCCTCTCCCGCCGGCTCATCTCCCGGGGCGGCAACCTCTTCGCCGCCGCCATGCTCGGCTTCAAGGTGAAGGACTCGACGGCCGGCTACCGGGCCTACTCCGCCTCGATCCTGCGCAAGGTCGACCTCACCTCGGTGCGGGCGGACAGCTACGGCTTCCAGGTCGAGATGACCTACCGGAGCCTCGAGGCGGGCGGCCGCCTCATCGAGGTACCGATCCGCTTCGTCGACCGCACCCTCGGGACCTCGAAGATGTCCACCTACACGGTGGCCGAGGCCTTCGCCCTCGTCTCGCTCTGGGGGCTGAAGCGGATAGCGAGCCGTCTCGGCGGGGGGAGACGGGGTGGTCTCCGCCGCCCCTGAGCCCGCCGGCCGCCCGCGGCGCCTCGCGGCCGTCCCGATCGACACCGGGAGCGGAGCAGCCGTGCTGCTCGTCCACGGCCAGCCGGGGAGCGGGGCCGACTGGGCCGAGCTGGCCGGTCTCCTCTCTTCCTCCTTCCGGGTCCTTGCTCCCGACCGGCCCGGCTGGGGTGCCCATCCCCGCCCGGCCACCTCGCTGGCGGGGAACGCCTCCGCCCTCGAGCGGATGCTGGCGGCCAAGGAGCTCACCGCCGACCGGGGCGTCGTCGTGGTCGGCCACTCGCTCGGCGGGGGCATCGCCCTCGAGCTCGCCCTCGGTCGGCCCGACCTCGTCCGGGCGCTCGTCCTCGTCGGCTCGGTCGGCGTGCGCTCGGCCCTCACGAGCCTCGACCGCCTGCTCGCCGTGCCGCTCGTCGGCGACGGCGTGCTGAGAGCGGGCGGGGCCGCCCTCAGCCGGGCGGCCCGCACCGCAGGGCGTCTCTCGCGGCTGTCGTCGGTCGAGCTCGCCGTCGAGCGGGCGTCGCGCCTGCCGGCGGTGCGGGCCGTCATGGCCGAGGGCGACCGCACGATGGACGGGCGGGACCGGCGCTCGTTCCTCGTCGAGCAGCGGGCCCTCATCGAGGAGACGCCGGGCATCGAGCGCCGGCTGCCCACCCTGCGCCTGCCGGTGGCGGTGCTGCAGGGGGCGGCCGACCACATCGTCCGCCCGAGCGCCGCCGCCGACCTCGCCGGCGCCATCCCGGGCGCCGAGCTCGTGCTGCGGGAGAAGGCCGGCCACCGCCTCCCCTTCGAGCAGCCGGCTCTCGTGGCAGACGTCGTCCGCCGTTACGCCGCCCTCGGCCAGCTGGTCGGGAGCTCCTAGGGGCGGACCGCCGCGGCCAGGACGGCCTGCAGCTTGAGCTGGGTCTCCCGCAGCTCGTGGGCGGGATCGGAGTCGGCCACGATCCCGACGCCTGCCATCAGCCTCGCCGTCGAGCCCTCGAGCGCGGCCGAGCGGATGCCGAGGTGGAACTCGCCGTCGCCGTCGGCCCGGACGAAGCCGACGGCGCCGGCGTAGCGGCCCCGGTCGAGCTCCTCGCACTTGTGGAGGTAGTCGAGGGCGAGCTCGACGGGGGTGCCGGCGACGGCCGGCGTCGGGTGGATGGCGGCCAGCACCTCGAGGGCGCTCGGGAGGCCGCCGTCGGGGCGCCGGGCGAGGCGCCCGCGGATGCGGGTGCGCAGGTGCGAGACATTGCGCAGCCCGACGATCTCCGGCTCGGGCACCTCGAGCTCGGCCGTGATCGGACCGAAGCCCGCCGCGATCGCCTCGACGACCGCCCGGTGCTCGGTCCGCTCCTTGGCCGAGGCGAGCAGCGCCTCCCCGCCCCTCCGGTCGGCCTCGGGGTCGCCGCTGCGGGGGGCGGTGCCCGCCAGCGGATCGGAGGCGAGCTCGTCCGAGCGCCGCCGCACGAGCAGCTCGGGGGTGGCCCCGAGGAAGCCGTCGACGTGGAAGGTCGTGCAGGACGGGTGCAGCGCCCGCAACCGTTCGAGCAGGTCGGCGGGGACGAAGGGGCGGTTCGCCTCGACCACCACCTCGCGGGCGAGGACGACCTTGTCGAGGCGTCCCGAGCGCACCTCGTTGAGGGCGAGGCCGACGCGTTCGAGGAAGTCGGCGTGCGGGCGCGAGGAGGCGAGGCGGAAGGCGTCGGGCAGCAGGTGCGGACCGGACGCCCGGGTCGTCTCGGCGGCCGAGAGGGCGTCGGCGAGGACCCGGTCGTGGCCGCCCGGCTCGGCGACGAGGACCGCCAGGGCGCCGCCCCGGCCCTCGGTGAGGGCGAGCGAGGGGACCACGAGCTCGGCAGGGTCGTCGGGGCGGAACGGCAGCGCACCGAGGGCGACGGGGAGGCCCTCGGTGGGCGTCCCGGGCGGGGGAAGGGAGGCGAGCACGTCGGTCACCCGGGCCAGCTCGGAGGAGTCGGAGAGGCCCTGGGAGAGGGGGAGGACGAGGGCGCGGCCGAGCCCGTACAGGCTGCAGCCGTCACGCTCGAAGACCGAGCCCGCCGCCCGTGCGTGTGCGCGCAGGGTGACGAAGGCCGCCCGGTCGAGCGGCCGGACGGCCGCCTCGAGGGCCGCCCGGCTCACCGGCGGGTCCCGGTCAGCACCTGGACGCCGCCGGCGAGGAGCCGGTGGCGCCGCGCCCCGGCGAAGCCGGCGGCAGCCAGCATCCCGAGCAGCTCCTCTGGAGGCGGGAGGTAGGCGACCGACCGGGGAAGGTACCGGTAGGCGTCCCCGTCGGAGAGGAGCCGGCCGATGCGCGGGACGGCGCCGCGGAACCACAGCTCGTATCCCCGGCGGACGAGGTGGTTGGAGGGCATGTCCACCTCGAGCAGGGCGATCCGTCCGCCGGGGCGCACCGCCCGCCCGAGCTCGGCGAGGACGGCCGGCAGGTCGGCGAAGTTCCGCAGGGCGAAGCCGCTCACCGCCGCGTCGAGCGAGGCGGCCCTCACCGGCAGGCTGGCGGCGTCCGCCCGGACGAGGAGCTGGCCGTCGGCCCTGGCACACGAGAGCATGCCGGCCGAGAGGTCGAGGCCGACCGCGCGGGCGCCGCGGCGAGCGAGCGCGCGGACGAAGTCGCCGGTCCCGCAGCCGACGTCGAGCACGACGTCGCCGGGATGCAGCTCGAGCAGGTCGAGGGTCCGGCGCCGCCACCAGCCGTCGAGGCCGAAGGTCATGACGGTGTTGACGGCGTCGTAGCGGGGCGCGATGGCGTCGAACATCGCCGTCACGGCCCGCCGCTTCTCCTCGCCGACGGGGAGTGCGAGAGGTCCTCCGCGCCGAGACGTCGTCCTCACCCGGGCGAGCCTACCGAGGGCCCGACTTCGAGCACCTCGCCGAGGGCGGCGAGGAAGCGCCGGTTCTCCTCGGCGGCGCCGACCGTCACCCTCAGGCAGTTCTCGAGGCCGGGGAAGGACGAGACGTCCCGGACGAGCACCGAGGCCTCGACGAGCCCGCCCCAGACCTCGGCGGCCGCCATGTGACGGGGCCGGAAGAGCACGAAGTTGGCGGCCGAGGGCCACTGGTCCACCGGGAGGCGGGACAGGCCCTCGACGAGGCGCCGGCGGGCCTCGACGAGGCGGCGGACCCGGGCGTCCATCTCGGCCACGTGCCGCAGTGCCGCCACCCCCGCTGCCTGCTTGAAGGCGTCGAGGTGGTAGGGGAGGGCCACCTTGGCGCAGGCGGCGGCGACCTCGGGGTCGGCGAGCAGGTAGCCGAGGCGCAGCCCGGCGAGGGCCCAGGTCTTGGAGAAGGTCCGGACGACGGCGAGGTTGGGGGCGTCCCCCAGCAGCGCGACGGCGCTCGAGGGGGCGAACTGGGCATAGGCCTCGTCGACGACGACCAGTCCGTCCGCCGCCGCCGCCACCGACGCGATCGTCTCGGGGCTCTCGGTGTTCCCCGTCGGGTTGTTCGGCGAGCAGAGGAGGACGACCTCGGGCCCGGTGGCGGCGAGCAGCTCGAGGGCGCCGGCCCGCTCGATCTCGAAGGCGGCGTTGCGGGCGCCGGCCACCACCTCGGTGCCCGTCAGCCGGGCGATGTGGGCGTGCAGGGCGTAGGTCGGCTCGAACACGAGGGCCTGCCGGCCCGACCCGCCGTAGGCGAGCAGGAGGCACTGGAGCACCTCGTTCGAGCCGTTGGCGCAGAAGACCTGCTCGGGGGCGACCCCGTGGTGGGCGGCGACGGCGGCCCTGAGGTCGGCGGCACTGCGGTCGGGGTAGCGGTGGAGCGGGAGGCGGGAGGCGATGGAGGCGAGCTCGGCGGCGAGCTCGGGCGGCGGGGGCTCGGGGCTCTCGTTGGTGTTGAGGCGGACCTCCACCTCCACCTGGGGCGAGTGGTAGCCCGGGGCGAGGGCGACCTCCCGGCGGGGAGCGGGAGCGGTGCGCCGCCCGGTGCTCAGGAGAGCTCCTCTCGCAGCGTCACCGAGCGGGCATGGGCGGCCAGCCCCTCGGCGGTGGCGATGGCGGCGACGTGCGGAGCGAGGCGAGCGAGGCCCTCCCGGTCGGCCCCGATGACGTGGACCCGCCGGACGAAGTCCTCCACGCCGAGGGCGCTCGAGAAGCGGGCCGAGCGGAAGGTGGGCAGCACGTGGCTCGGCCCTGCGACGTAGTCGCCGAGCGAGGCCGGGGCGTACGGGCCGAGAAAGACGGCGCCGGCGTGGCGGACGAGGGGGACGAGCTTCTCCGGCTCGGCGCAGACGAGCTCGAGGTGCTCGGGGGCGATCTCGTTCGAGACGGCCATCGCCTGCTCGGGTCCCTCGACGAGGACGGCGTAGCCGCCCTCGTCGAGGGTCGACTCGACCTCCGCCCGCCGGGGGGACTCGGCGGTGTAGCGGCCGACGAGCTCGTCGATCTCCTCGAGCGCCTCCGGCGACCAGGTGACGAGCCAGCTGAGGCCGTCGGGGCCGTGCTCGGCCTGGACGACGAGGTCGATGGCCGCGGCTGCTGCCGGCACCGTCCCGTCTGCCACGACGACGACCTCCGAGGGACCGGCGAAGGCGGCCGGGACGGCCACGACGCTGCGCACCTCCTGCTTGGCGAGCGAGACGTAGCGGCTGCCGGGCCCGACGATGACGTCGACGGCCGGCACCGACTCGGTGCCGTAGGCCATGGCGCCGATCGCCTGCGGCCCGCCCACGCGGTAGATCTCGTCCACGCCGGCGAGGGCGGCGGCCGCCAGCAGCTCGTCGGGCAGCCGGCCGTCTCTGCCCGGAGGGACGCACAGCGCCACGGCGCCGACGCCGGCCACCCGGGCGGGGACCGCCGTCATGAGGACGCTCGAGGGGTACTTGGCCCGGCCGCCCGGGGCGTAGACACCCGCCCGCTCCATCGGGATCTCGAGGGTCTCGACGCGCACCCCGCCGGACTCGTGGGGCGGCGGCGGGGCGGAACGGTGGCGGTGGAAGGCCTCGATCCGGTCGCGGGCGACGACGAGGGCCTCCCGCAGGCCGGCCTCGAGGCGCTCGAGCGCCGCCTCGGCCTCCGAGAGCGGGACGGCGAGCTCGCCGAGCTCCACGTGGTCGAAGCGCCTCGTGTACTCGCGGACCGCCGCGTCGCCGCGGAGGCGGACCTCGTCCAGGATGGCGCGGACCTCGGCGAGAGGTCCCTCGCCGGCGAGATCCGGGCGCGGGAGCAGCCGGCGCAGATCCGAGGGGGCGCCGCGCAGGTCGAGACGGTGCAGCACCGTCGCAGCCTAACTGTCCGTCCCACTTGCCCTCGGCGGGGCCCCCGGCGGCGGGTGGGGACCCGCGGCGCGCGGCGCGGTCAAGATGTCGCCATGGCAACCGACTTGGCCGAGCTGTCCTCGATCTCCTCCACCCTCGAGCAACTCCTCGGGCGCCTCGGCGCCATGGCGGAGGCGGCCCGTCAGGCGCGCGAGGAGGACGTCGCGAGCGAGCTGTTCACCGTCGAACGCGGCCTCGCGAGCGCACATCGGCGCCTGTCGAGGATGGTCGAGCGCGCCCGGTAGGGGCCCGAGCGGGTAGGCCCCTGGCCTTGCGGCCAGGAGCCCCCCATCAGAACCGGACGTGCAGGTCATGCATCCGGCTCACCCAAGGCTGTGCCCTATGGGGGCGAGAGGCGCCGACGGCTCCGCACGATGTCCTCCAGGCTCACCAGGCCGTAGGCGCGAAGGACGCGGTTCGGCATGATGGCGTTGGAGGCCGGGTGCGCCTTCGAACCACGAGCCTTCGAGCGAAGCCGCATCCGTATCCAGGAGTCGAGGTCCTCGAAGAGGCTGACGACATCGCCGAGGGCGAAGTAGGTGCCCCAACCCCGCAGGACGGGGTTCAGGTCCTCGATCATCTGGTGGAGCGACACCGGCGCCTGACGGCAGGTGAGCACCCTCACCCGATCCTTGAAGGCGCTCAAGGCCCTTGGTCGTGGCCGAAGGTACCTCCCAACGACGCTGAAGCCGAGGAACTCAAAGCCTTCGCTTGCCCGCTTCACACCGGACTTGGCCTCGGCTACTTGGAGCCCCATGTCCGCCAGCACATGACGGACGAGGGCATCAGCGGCCTGGGCCTCGACCCGGCGCTCGTTGAGGATCACGAAGTCATCGGCGTAGCGGATGAGCCGGAAACCGGCGGCCCGCACCTCGACGTCGAGTCGGTGGAGGTAGATGTTGGCGAGGAGGGGTGAGATCACTCCTCCCTGTGGCGTTCCCGCCTGAGGGGCGATGAGCCCCCCGTCGGTGAGCACGCCAGCTGTGAGCCATCGGCGGATCAGTCCGATCACCTCTGGGTCGTCGACCTCCTTTGCCACCTCCCGCAGTAAGCGAGGATGGCGCAGGTGATCGAAGAAGCCCACGATGTCGAACTCGGCGACCCACCGGTCGCCTCGGCGGATCGCCTCTCGTACCCAGTGCACCGCTTGTGTGGCGCTGCGCCCCGGCCGGTAGCCGAAGCTGCACGGCAGGAACTTCGCCTCGAAGAGCGGTTCGATCACCTGACGAGTGGCCTGCTGGACCACCCGGTCGGCGACCGTCGGGATGCCGAGCGGGCGCATGCGCCCGTCCGGCTTCGGGATCTCCACCCGCCGTACCGGCGGGGGGACGTAGCGCTCCGCCGAGAGCAGCCGGCGCCGGAGTGACTCGAGCTGGTGCCCGAGGTCGGCCTCGAAGCCGGCGATGCTCTGACCATCGATGCCTGCTGCTCCTTTGTTCGCCCGGACCGAGGCCCAGGCTCGCCCGAGGTTGGCAGGATCGGCGATGGCTTCCAGCAGCTGGCCCATCGGCCAGCCTCCTTCCTCTCAGCTGCTCTCCTCATCCCGTGGCCACGGGCGGGCCGCCAGCACCGCTGTGCTGGTCCCGCTGCCATGCCGCCGCCGTGGGGCTTGCTTTGCAGCTTGGTCTCGGTCGGCCCCTTCGCCAGCACCGGTTCCCTCGCGGTCCCCGGGCCGCCCGCCCACGTCCTGGCGGCGGATCAGCGGGCATTACCCCGCCGTCAACTACTACGAGCCGTCTGACTCCTCGGAGGGCATCGGTCTGCTTTTCCCATCTCGGTTATGGCGTCGCCTACCCGCTCCCCGCCGATCCGCCCACCGGCGGTGTGCCGGTCACCTGGAGACAGGCCTGGCGTCGTACGTGGGAACCGCACGGGACCCTACGAGGTCTCCCTGGATCACTTCGTCAGCGTTGTAGCCACGGTCCGCCGGAACCACCTGTCGAGGCCCCTGTCCCTACGGCCGCTCCTGTTGACGTGGGACCAGCTTCGCTGGGCGCACATCTGAGGGCAGGGTCATCGGCTTCCCCGTGCGTCGGCGGGTCGCCACCTCGACCGGCCTTCTACCGGTTCACTGCTCGTTCGAACCTGCGGCCGTGCCTCCGCCCCCTCCGGACCCCTCGTCACCGAGACGCCCTGGGCATCGGCTTCTGAACTTCAACGGCCAAAGCTCAGGAAGGACTTCCACCTCCTCACTGGCGAAGCTGCCAGGCGTACGACGCGCCGACGGCGCCCCGAAGGGCGCCGTCGGGAGCGGGTCGGGCGGCGGATCCCGAACTCCGCTCATGGAACCAGGTGGCGGGAACCGGTTCCGACACGAACGATAGCGCGCGCACGCGTCGTTTGTCAGCGCGCCCTGGTGCCCCGGGGGGTATTTTTCTTCCGGCTCGGCGCGCCGGTCCTGCTTGCCCTCTCCCGGCCCGCCGTCCCGGCCGAGGGGCAGAGCCCTGCCAGCAGGCACTCCTCGCACCGGGGACGCCGGGCGACGCAGACGAGGCGGCCGTGCAGGATGAGCCGGAGGCTCAGTGCGCCCCACTCCTCCTCGGGCACCAGGGCGCACAGGTCGGACTCGATCTTCACCGGGTCGGTCTCGCGGGTGAGCCCGAGGCGTCGGGCGAGGCGGGCCACGTGGGTGTCGACCGGGAGCCCCGGCAGCCCGAGGGCGACCGAGCGGACGACGTTCGCCGTCTTGCGGCCGACGCCGGGGAGGGCGGTGAGATCCGCCATCTCGGTCGGGAAGCCGCCCGGGTGGCGTTCGGCGAGGGCGGCGGAGGCCCCGAGGAGGTGGGCGGTCTTCGAGCGGAAGAAGCCGGTCGACTTGACGAGCTCCTCCACCTCGCCCGGGTCCGCCCCGGCGAGGCCGGCGGCGTCCGGGTAGCGGGCGAACAGCGCCGGGGTGACCATGTTGACGCGCTCGTCGGTGCACTGTGCCGACAAGATGGTGGCGACGAGGAGCTGGAAGGGCCCCTCGTGGCGGAGGGCGCAGAGCTCCCGGGCGGTGCCGGGGTACTCGGCCGCCAGCAGGCGGGCGATCTCCCGGGCTCGGGCCGAGCGGGCGGCGCGTGACTCTCGAGGCACGCGGGGCAGCGTACCGAGCGCGCACTACCCTCACCCTGTGCACGAGGTGGTCGTGAAGCGGCGGATGGGGGAGGACGACATCGCAGCCCTCTCCGCCCTCGTCGAGGCCGCCTCGCACGAGGACGGCCACCGTGCCCTCGGCGAGCACAAGTGGCTCGACCTCGTCCAGGGCGGGCGCGAGGGCTTCGCCGGCTTCGTCGCGAGCGAGGCGACCGGCCGCCGCCGGGTGATCGGCTACGCGCAGCTGAGCCGGGGGCTCGACAGCTGGGCGCTCGAGTACGTCGTCCACCCGCGCTGGCGGGACGAGGCGAGGCTGCGGAGCGACCTCGTGGCGGCGGCCCTCGAGGAGGTGGGCCGCCAGGGCGGCGGTCACGTCCACCTCTGGGTGCCGAAGCCGGGTCCCGACGACGACGCCGTCGCCGAGTCGGCGGGGCTCCGGCGGGGGCGGGACCTCTACCAGATGCGCCGCCGGCTGCCGGTCGACGGGGCGCAGGCCAGCGTGGCGACGCGGCCCTTCCGCGTCGGGGAGGACGAGGCCGCCTGGCTCGAGGTGAACAACCGCGCCTTCAGGGGCCATCCCGAGCAGGGCTCGTGGACCCTCGCCCAGCTCGCCGACCGGGAGTCGCAGCCCTGGTTCGACCCCGCCGGCTTCCTCCTCCACGAGGAGGGGGGCGCGCTCGCCGCCTTCTGCTGGACAAAGGTGCAGGACGACGACCACGACGGCGGGGAGGTGGGGGAGATCTACGTCATCGCCGTCAACCCCGACTTCCAGGGGCGGGGACTCGGGCGCGAGCTCGTCCTCGCCGGGCTCGAGCACCTCGCCGGGCTCGGCCTCGACAAGGCGATGCTGTACGTCGATAGGGACAACACCGAGGCCCGGGCGCTCTACCGCTCGCTCGGCTTCGTCGACGACCACGTCGACCGGGCCTACACCGGCGACATCGCCGCCCGCTCCCGCCGCACGGAGGCGGCCCGCTCGTGAGCCGGTTCGACCTCTCGCGCGACGAGCTCGCCGCCCTCCTCGAGGGGGAGCCCTCCTACCGGGTCGAGCAGCTCTGGCGGGCCTTCCACCTCGAGCACCTCGACGTCTCGGAGGTGACGACCCTTCCCCGGCCCCTGCGCCAGCGCCTCGCGCTCGAGCCCGCCCTGGCGCTCGCGTGGCGCGTCGCCCGGGAGTCGACGAGCGACGGCGGTGCGACCCGCAAGTGGCTCCTCGAGGCCGACGACGGGGCGCGGGTCGAGACGGTGCTCATGGGCTACCGCCGCCGCACGACGGTGTGCGTCTCGAGCCAGGCGGGCTGCGCCATGGGCTGCAGCTTCTGTGCCACGGGCCAGCTCGGCTTCGGCCGCCACCTCTCGAGCGGCGAGATCGTGGAACAGGTCGTGCTGGCAGCCGGCGAGGCGGCCCGGGCCGGCTTCGGGCGGCTCGGCAACATCGTGTTCATGGGGATGGGCGAGCCCCTGGCGAACGCCGCCAACGTGCTCGGCGCCGTGGCCCGGGTGAACCGCGACCTCGGCATCGGGGCGCGGTCGGTGACGCTCTCGACCGTCGGCGTCGTGCCGGGCATCGAGCGGCTGGCGACCGAGCCGCTGCAGGTCAACCTGGCGGTCTCCCTGCACGCCGCCAACGACGAGCTCAGGGACCGGCTGGTGCCGATCAACCGCCGCTACCCCCTCGGGCGCCTGATGGAGGCCTGCCGGCGCTACCGGGAGGCGACCCGCCGCCGCATCTCCTTCGAGTGGGCGCTCATCGCCGGGGTGAACGACCGGCCGGTCGACGCCGCCGAGCTGGCCGCCCTCGCCCGCCCGCTCGGGGCGCACGTCAACCTCATCCCGCTCAACCCGACGCCCGGCTACCCGGTCGCCGGGACCGACGCCGCCGGGGTGGCCGCCTTCCGGGACGCCCTGTCCGAGCGGGGGGTGAACGCCACCGTCCGCCACACCCGCGGGCGGGAGGTGGACGCTGCCTGCGGGCAGCTCGCCGCCGGCATGGAGGTGGGGGGACTCGGCCGCCGCCGCCCGGCGCGGGTGGCGGCGCCGGCACCGCTCGCCTAGCGTCCCCGGCCATGGCGACCCACTTCGCGGACATCGAGGAGATGAAGGCCAGCCTCGGCGCGCACCTCGGCTACAGCGACTGGCACGAGGTCACCCAGGAGCAGGTGAACCGCTTCGCGGACGCCACCGGCGACCACCAGTGGATCCACGTCGACCCCGAGCGCGCCGCCCGCGAGAGCCCCTTCGGGGGGCCGATCGCCCACGGCTACCTCACCTTGTCGCTCGCCCCGGTCCTGCTCGGGGAGGTCTACGGGGTGAGCGGCGTGGCGATGGGGGTCAACTACGGCTGCAACCGGGTCCGCTTCCCGGCCCCGGTGCCGGTCGGCTCGAGGCTCCGGCTCGGCGCCACCCTGCAGTCGGTGGAGGAGATCCCCGGCGGCGCCCAGGTGGTCCTCGCCCTCACCTTCGAGGTCGAGGGCCAGGCCAAGCCGTCCTGTGTCGCCGAGACCGTCTACCGCTTCTACCTCTGAGATGGGCGAGGTGCCGAGTCCGGCGCGGGCCTCCCGCCGGTCGCGCCGGACGAGGGAGACGACGATCGAGGTCGCGGTCGACCTCGACGCCCCGGCGCCTCCCGCCGTCTCGACCGGTCTGCCCTTCTTCGACCACATGCTCGAGCAGCTCGGGCGCCACGGCGACCTGGCGCTTCGCATCGAGGCGACGGGCGACCTCGCCGTCGACGCCCACCACAGCGTGGAGGACGTCGGGATCGTCCTCGGCGAGGCGCTCGCCGAGGCGCTCGGGGACAGGGCCGGCGTGGCCCGCTTCGCCTCGGTGCTGGTGCCCCTCGACGAGGCGCTCGTCGAGGTTGCCCTCGACCTGTCCGGCCGCCCCTTCCTCCACTACGACCTCGGGGCCGAGCTCGGGCCGCCGCTCGGGACCCCGGGGTTCGACCCCCAGCTGGCAGAGGAGTTCTGGCGCGCCTTCACCCACGGGGCGCGCCTCACCCTGCACGTCAACCTCCGCTACGGGCGCAACGCCCACCACGTCCTCGAGGCCTCCTTCAAGGCCGTCGCCCGGGCGCTGCGGGCGGCGTCCCGGATCGAGGGTGAGGATGTCCCCTCGACAAAGGGCGTCCTGTGACGCCCCCTCCGGCCGCCCGGGGCTGAGCCGTGGAGCTCTGGCCGGCCATCGACATCACACAGGGGCGCTGTGTCCGGCTCCGCCAGGGGGACTTCGCCAGGCAGACCGAGTACGGCGACCCGCTCGAGGTGGCGACGCGCTACTTGGAAGCGGGCGCGAAGCGCCTCCACGTCGTCGACCTCGACGCCGCCCGCAGCGGGGAGGCCGCCAACCGGGAGACGATCGTCCGCATCGCCCGCCGGACCGGGCTCCCCGTCCAGGCGGGGGGAGGGGTGCGCTCGCTCGAAGCGGCAGCGGCCCTGCTCGAGGGCGGCGTCGCCCGGGTCGTCCTCGGGACCGCCGCCCTGTCGGAGGAGACCCTCCTCGAGGCGATGCTCGGGCGCTGGCCCGGCCGGGTCGTGATCGGCCTCGACTACCGCTCCGCCCGGTCCGGCGACGGCCCCGTCCGCCGCGAGCTGGCGGTCCGGGGCTGGCAGGAGGCGAGCGGCACCCTCCTCGAGGAGGCGCTCGAGCGCCTGGAGGGCCGCCGGCTGGCGGGTGTCGTCGTCACCGACATCGCCCGCGACGGGACCGGTGCGGGACCGGACCTCGCCGAGTACGCCGACCTGCTCGGACGATGCGGCCAGCCGCTCATCGCCTCCGGGGGCGTCTCCTCGGCGGGTGACATCGCCCGGCTCGCCCGACTCGAGCAGGCGGGCCGGCGCATCGCCGGCGTCGTCGTCGGAAGGGCGCTGCTGTCCGGGTCGCTCACCGTGGCGGAGGCCGAGCGGGCCGCTCTCGGCCTCACCAACTGACGGGACCCACGACGGCGCAGGCAGCGTTCCGCGGTACCGTTCTTCGGTGAGCACTGACAGGCCCTCCCCGGCCGCACCGAAGGCCGAGACCGGGTCCGCGGCGAAGAAGCAGCCCGTGACCATGCTGAACGACCGGGTGCTCGTGAGCATCCCGAAGTCCGAGGGCGAGCGGCGCTCGCGGGCGGGCATCCTCATCCCCGCCACCGCCCAGGTCTCCAAGCGCCTGGCGTGGGCCGAGGTGGCGGCGGTCGGGCCGCACGTCCGGACGATCCGTCCGGGCGACACCGTCCTGTTCAACCCCGAGGAGAGCTTCGAGGTGGACGTCCAGGGCGAGGACTACCTCATCTTGCGGGAGCGGGACATCCACGCCGTCGCCTCCGAGCGCATCGACGGCGGGACCGGGCTGTACCTGTGAGCGAGCCGGCCCCCGCCGGGGCCGCCTACGGGGTCGCGCCCGGGGCGCCGATCGCGGCGAGCGCCGAGGAGATCGGCGAGGTGGCCTTCGGCCCCGACGGGCTCGTCGTCGCCGTCGTCCAGGAGGCGACGACGAACGAGGTGCTCATGGTGGCCTACATGGACCGCGAGGCGCTGCGGCGGACGCTCGAGACCGGGCGGACGTGGTGCTGGAGCCGGAGCCGCCGGGAGTACTGGTGCAAGGGGGAGACCTCCGGCGACCGGCAGTTCGTCCGCCAGGTGCGCTACGACTGCGACGGGGACGCCCTCCTCGTCCTCGTCGACCAGCACGGTCGGGGTGCCTGCCACACCGGCGAGCGCTCGTGCTTCTACCGAGCCCTCGGCGACGCCGTGGCGACCGGGCGGTCCTGAGCTGACCGAGCCCGGGTCCGCCGGGGCGCTCCCGGACTTCGAGGGGTTCGCGGCTCTGGCGGCCGGGCACCGCGTCGTCCCCGTCTTCCAGGAGCTCGTCGCCGACACCCTGACGCCGGTGGCGGCCTTCGGATCGGTCGTCGGGGACGGCCCCGGGTTCCTCCTCGAGAGCGTCGAGCACGGCGAGCGCTGGAGCCGCTTCTCCTTCCTCGGACGGTCCCCGATCGCCACCCTCGTCTCGACCGGGGGCCGCGTCCGCCTCGAGGGCTCGCTTCCCGTCGAGGTGCCGCTCGAGCGGGGGATCCTCGAGGCGCTGTCGGGTCTGCTCGGCGTCATGCGGGCGCCGCACGACGCCGAGCTCCCCCCGCTCCACTCGGGGCTCGTCGGCTATCTCGGCTACGACGTCGTGCGCGAGGTGGAGCGCCTCGGGCCCCCGCCGCCCGACGACCTCGGCGCGCCCGACGCCGTCATGTCGGTGATCGGGGACCTGGCCGCCTTCGACCACTGGCGCCAGCGGGTGACCCTCGTAGCCAACGTCGTCGTGGAACCGGGCGCCGGACCCGAGGACCTCGCCGCCGTCTACGAGGAGGCGCTCGGCCGCCTGGCGGGGCTCCGGCGCGACCTCGCCCGGCCCCACCCCGAGCCGCTCGTGCCGCCGCCGGCGCGCGACGAGACGCTGCCGCCCGAGGCCGTGCGGAGGAGGGTGAGCGCCCGGCGCTACGAGGACGCCGTCGCCGTGGCAAAGGAGCACATCCTCGCCGGCGACGCCTTCCAGATCGTCCTCTCGCAGCGCTTCGACCTCGAGCTCGGCTGCGAGCCCTTCGACGTCTACCGGGTGCTCCGCCAGGTGAACCCGAGCCCCTACATGTTCTTCCTCCGCCAGGGCGGCGTCTCGGTCGTGGGCGCCTCGCCCGAGCCCATGGTGCGGCTCATCGACGGCCAGGTGACGATCCGCCCGATCGCCGGCACGCGCCGGCGGGGGGCGACCGAGCCGGAGGACCGGCGCCTCGAGGGCGAGCTCGTCGAGCACCCGAAGGAGGTCGCCGAGCACGTGATGCTCGTCGACCTCGCCCGCAACGACATCGGCAGGGTCGTCGAGTTCGGCACCGAGCGGGTCGACGAGCTCATGACCGTCGAGCGCTACAGCCACGTCATGCACCTCACCTCGCAGGTCTCGGGCCGCCTGGCCGAGGGCAAGGGGCCCGTCGAGCTGCTCCGGGCGACCCTTCCCGCCGGCACCGTCTCGGGCGCCCCGAAGGTGCGGGCGATGCAGATCATCGACGAGCTCGAGCCGACAAAGCGCGGGCCGTACGCCGGGACCGTCGGCTACCTCGACTTCTCGGGCAACCTCGACACGGCCATCGCCATCCGCACGATGGTCGTCATGCCCGACGGCCGGGCCTCGGTGCAGGCGGGCGCGGGCATCGTCGCCGACAGCGACCCGGCGGCCGAGGACGCCGAGTGCGCCGCCAAGGCGGCCGCCGTCCTGGCGGCGGTGGCGGGGGCGCGGAAGCTGGCGGGCCGTCGCGCTGTTGCAACCGGGGATGACTGACGGCGAAGGAGCGACGCGCACGGTCGTGCGGGACGGCCTTGTCGTGGAGGGGCCGGACGCCGCCAGCTGGCTCCAGGGCCAGCTGAGCCAGGACGTCGAGACGATGGCGGCGGGAGCGAGCCGGGAGAGCCTGGTGCTCTCGCCCCAGGGCAAGCTCGACTCCTACCTGCGGGTCACCCGGGAGGGCGACGACCGCTTCCTCCTCGATCTCGAGCGCGGCTTCGGCGAGAGCCTCACCGCCCGCCTCGCCCGCTTCAAGCTGAGGGTGAAGGCGACCCTCGAACCGGTCGCCGTCGTCTGCAGGGAGCGGGCCGACGGCGGCTTCGACCGCTTCGGTCCTCCCGAGATCGTCCCCGCCTCTGAGCTGCCCGCCGGCGAGGGCGCCGACGAGGCGGTCTTCGAGGCGGCCCGCATCCGCGCCGGCGTCCCCCGGCTCGGCCGGGAGCTGACCGAGCGCACCATCCCCCAGGAGGCGGGCGACGAGCTCGTCTCGCGGACGGTCTCGTTCGAGAAGGGCTGCTACACCGGCCAGGAGCTCGTCGCGAGGGTCGACTCCCGCGGCGGCAACGTCCCCCGCCGCCTGCGCCTCGTCCGGGGCGGCGCCTACCCCGACGGGTCCCTCCCGCTTCCCGGCGACGCCGTCGAGGTGGCGGGCGCCCCCGCCGGCGAGCTCACGAGCGTGGCCCCGGACGGCGCCGGCGGCTTCGTCGCCCTCGGCCTCGTGAAGCGGGCGGCGCTCGCCACAGAGGAGATCGGCTGCACCGTCGCCGGCGAGGCCGGCGTCAGCGAGGGGAGGATCACGGTGCCCGGCGGGGAGGCGGCGTCGTGGCGATAGTCCTCGCGCTCGCCGCGGCGCTGTGCAACGCCCTCGCGACGATCTTCGAGCGGCTCGGGGTCGAGACGGCGCCGCCGGACGCCGCCATGAAGTGGAAGCTCGTCTCGCACATCCTCCGCCGGCCGATCTGGTTCCTCGGGCTGGCCTCGATGATGGGCGCCTTCCTCTTCCAGGCAACCGCCCTCGCCAAGGGAGGGCTCACCCTCGTCCAGCCGCTGCTCGTCACCGAGCTGTTGTTCCTCGTCCTCATCCTGCGGATCTGGTTCGACCGCCCCCTCGGCTGGCGGGAGGCCGTCGGTTGTGTCGCCACGGTGGCGGGCCTCGGCGTCTTCCTCGGCGTGAGCAACCAGGGTGGGGGGACGAGGGTGCCGGCGCCGGCCGACTGGGCCTATGTGATCGGAGCCTGCGTCGTCGCCGTCGCCGCCTCGGTGGCGCTCGCCTCCCGGGGGTCGCGCGCCTGGCGGGCGGCCTGGTTCGGCACGGCCGGCGGGATCTCCTTCGCCCTCTCGGCCTCGTTCATCAAGTCGACCACCACCCTGCTCCACGACGGCGGGCCGCTGTTCATGTTCCAGCACTTCGAGCCCTACGGCATCGCCATCGCCGGCGTGGCCGGGCTGCTGCTCACCCAGAACGCCTACCATGCCGGGCCGATCACCGCCTCCCAGGCGGCGCTGCTCATCGTCGACCCGATCGCGAGCATCCTCATCGGCGTCGGCATCTTCGGTGACGACCTGCGCGGGGGCGCCGGCGCCCTCGCCCTCGACGCCGCCGCCCTCGCCGTCATGTCGGCCGGCCTGTTCGTCCTCTGCCACTCCCCGCTCATCGTCTCGACGAACGCCGACGAGCGACTGGCGAGCGGGGGGAGAGGCCGCGCTCCCGTCGCCGTGCCGGCAGCTTCGGAGGCTGCTTCCGCGCCCCAGTAGGCTCCGGGCATGGCGAGCTACCTCGACGACATCGTCGCGTGGCACCGCGCGCGAGCGGCCGAGGACCGC
>JAKACF010000340.1 GCA_021821585.1 Actinomycetes bacterium | reverse complement strand
GGGCTTCGAGTCGCTCGGCTCGATCTGCTCGGGTGGGCGCTACGACGACCTCGTCGGGGCGGGCGGCGAGCCCTACCCCGGTGTCGGCATCAGCATCGGGGTCACCCGCATCCTCGGTCCGCTCCTCTCGCGGGGAGCGCTGCGGGCGTCCCGCCTCGTGCCCACCTGCGTCCTCGTGGCCGTCGCCGACGAGGACCACCGCGCCGACAGCGAGGCGGCCGCCGCCCGCCTGCGGCGGCGCCTCGTGCCGGCCGAGGTGTCGCCCACCTCGGCCAAGTACGGCAAACAGATCCGCTACGCCGAGCGCCGCGGCATCCCCTTCGTCTGGTTCCCGGGCGGCGACGGCCGCCCGGACGAGGTCCGCGACATCCGCAGCGGCGAGCAGCTCGAGGCGGACGCCTCGAGCTGGCTCCCGCCCGAGGACGACCGGCTCGTCACGGTGGCGGCCGCGCCGTGAGGCTCGCCCCCTTCTCCTCGCGCTACGCGCCGGGCGCCATGGTCTGCGCCGTCGACCACCTGGCTGCCTCGGCGGGGGTGGCGGTGCTCCGGGCGGGCGGGAACGCGGCCGACGCGGCGGTCGCCACGAGCGCCGTCCTCGCGGTCACGACCCAGCACATGTGCGGCATGGGGGGCGACCTGTTCGCCCTCGTCCACGAGGTGGGTACGGCGCGCCCGGTCGTCCTCAACTCGAGCGGTCGGGCGGGATCGGGTGCCGACCCCGAGGCGCTGCGGGCCGAGGGCCACACGAGGATGCCGGCGACGGGGGACATCCGGGCCGTGCCGGTGCCCGGATGCGTCGACGGCTGGCTCGCCCTGCACGGCCGCTTCGGGCGGCTCCCGATCGCCGAGGTGCTCGAGCCGGCGCGCCGCTACGCGGCCGACGGCTTCCCCGCCTCCCCGACGCTGGCGGCGGCCGCCGGCCGGGTCGCCGGCCTGCCGGGCGGCGAGGCCTTCCGGGCCGCCACCGCTCCGGGCGCCACCGTGCGGCGCCCGGGGGTGGCCCGGGCCCTCCGCGCCGTCGTCGAGTCCGGGCGCGACGGCTTCTACCTCGGCGAGTTCGGGGAGGGCCTCCTCGCCCTCGGCGGCGGCGAGTACGCCGAGTCCGACCTCGCGGCGCCGAACGCCGACTTCGTCGAGCCGGTCGTCGTCGACGCCTTCGGGGCCCGCATCTGGTCGGTGCCGCCCAACTCCCAGGGCTACCTCACCCTGGCCGGCGCCGCCATCGCGGACGGCCTCGGTCTGCCCGAGACCGACGACCCGCTCTGGGCGCACCTCACGATCGAGGCCGCCCGCCAGGCGGCCTACGACCGCTACGACGTCCTGCACGAGCACGCGGACGGCGCCGTTCTCCTCGCGAAGGGGCGCCTTGCCGAGCGGCGCAGCCGGATCTCGCCCACCCGGGCGGCCGTCCTCCGCGACTCCTACGCCGAGGGCGGGACGATCTACCTCTGCGCCGTCGACGAGGACCGGATGGCCGTCTCGCTCATCCAGTCGAACGCCGGCGGCTTCGGCGTCGGCATCGCCGAGGAGCGCACCGGGATCTTCCTGCAGAACCGCGGGATCGGCTTCTCCCTCGAGGCCGGCCACCCGGCCGAGTACGGGCCGCGGCGCAGGCCGGTCCACACCCTGTCTCCGGCCCTCGTGACGACGCCGGACGGCCGGCTGTCCGCCGTCCTCGGCACGATGGGCGGGGACACCCAGCCCCAGATCCTCCTCCAGCTGCTCGCCCGCCTGCTCGGCGCCGGAGAGAGCGCCGGGGACGCCGTCGCCGCCCCCCGGTGGGCCCTCTCCAACCGCCTCGACCCGGGCGGCTTCACGACCTGGGCGAGAGGCGGGGAGCTCGAGGTGGAGCTCGAACAGGGCGTCCCCGAGGACTGGCCGGAGGCGCTGGCGGCCCGCGGGCATCGCGTGGGCCCCCTCCAGCCCATGTCGCACGGCTTCGGGCACGCCCACGTCATCGCCGTCGTCGGCGACAACCTGGAGGGGGCGAGCGACCCGAGGGCGCTCGGGGGGGCGGCCGCCGGCTACTGAGCGCCGCCGCCGACGACGCTCACCCGGTACGGGTCCTTGATGAGGGGGAGCGCCACGTTGCGGACGGGGATGCCCCGCGGCGTGGTGCCCACCTCCGAGCCGTGGTGGGCATGGCCGTGGACGACGAGGTCCGCCCCGACCGAGTCGACCGCCTCGGCGAGGAGGTAGCTCCCGAGGAAGGGGTAGATCTCCCGCGGCTCGCCCTCCAAGGTGTCGGGGACGGGGGAGTAGTGCAGCAGGCACACGGTCGCCTCGCAGGCGCCGACGAGGCTCTCGAGCGCACGGGCGAGACGGCCGGCGACCGCCTTGGTGTGGCCGATGAAGGCCTTCATCTCCGGCTCGCCGAAGTCGCTCCCCGAGGCGCCGAGGAAGCCGCCGCCGAAGCCCTTGGCCCCGGCGATCCCGAGGCGCCTGCCGCCGCAGTCGAGCACGCACGCCTCGCCCTCGAGCATCGTCACGCCGGCGCCGGCCATGGCGGCGGCGACCCGGTCGGCCTGGTCCGACTCGAAGTCGTGGTTGCCGAGCACCCCGACGAGGGGGATGTCGATCCCCGCCAGCTCGCGGGCGACGACCTCGGCCTCCTCGGCCGTCCCGACCCTCGTCAGGTCGCCCGCCAGCAGCATGACGTCGGCCTCCTCGCTTGCCCGGGCGAGCACGGGGCCGTAGACCCCTTCTGAGTCGCGCCCGACGTGCAGGTCTCCGACAGCCGCCACGCGCAGGCTCACCGGCCGCCCCCCGGAAGCTCGCCCGGCCCGAAGACCGCGGCGTGCAGCCGCTCCACCGGCTCGCTCGGCACCGCCAGGCCCCGCGAGACGGCGTAGACGAGCAGGCTCAACAGGCGCGCCGGCGCCACGCGGGCCCGCCAGAGCAGGTACTCCCAGTCGAGCTCGGTCCGCGCCAGGATCGAGAGGGCGTCGAACCAGTAGCGGGAGGTCTCCTCCCGGTGCACGACCGCCTTCACGACGACGAGGTCCTCGGGCGAGACGGCCGTCACGGGCACCCCCTCGTAGTCGATCCGGCGCAGCCGCCCGGCCATCTCGGCGTCGAGGTAGACGTCGCCCTCCGCCTTGAAGATGAGGTCGACGAGGACACCGTCCTTGGCCGCCTTGTACAGCCAGACGTCGTTCGGGCGGGCGGTGTCGAAGCCGGCCTTGGCGAAGGGATCGAGCGCCCGGCGGGCGTCGTGCGGGCGGAGGAAGACGTCGACGTCGTGGGTCCACCGTGGCCGC